>DATCCI010000145.1:0-13585 GCA_036511415.1 Acidimicrobiia bacterium | reverse complement strand
CACGCCGACCTGCCAGTTCCCGGCGTCGGCGAGCACGAGCACGTCGGAGCGCAGCTCCTCGAGGTGGGCAGTGAGGAACGCGTGCAGGGTCGGTGATCCGATCTCCTCCTCGCCTTCCACCAGCACCCGCACATTGCACGGCAGCGCGCCCACGCTCGTCAGCCACGCGCCGACCGCGTGCGCGTGCGCGACCGCGCCGGCTTTGTCGTCGGCCGAGCCGCGGCCGTAGAGGCGCCCGCCGCGCTCCTCGGGTTCGAACGGGTCGCTCGCCCAATTCTCCACGATGCCCGGTGGCTGGACGTCGTGATGCGCGTACAGCAGGACCGTGGGCAACTCCGGACCGGCGTGCATCCACTCGCCGACGACGAACGGCATCGATCCTTCGACCCCCGCGGTCCGCACGTTCTCCAGCCCGTGCTCGCGCAGGAGCTCGACGGTCGCGTCCGCGCTCGCGCGCACGTCGGCGTAGTGGTCGGAGTCGGCGCTGATACTCGGGATGCGCACGAGTGCTTCCAGCTCGGCGCGCGCCTCGTCGAGAACGTCGTCGACCGCCGCGATCGCGGCGGCGATCCCTCCACCGGCCGACGCGTCGCGCGCCATCAGCTGGTGCCCGGCGTCGGTCGCGTATCGCCCGATGCTCGACCGTCGCCGAACGGAGAGTCGCGATCCTCGACCGCGCCCTTCACGCCCAGCGCGCGCAGCTTGGGCATGTACTCCTGCGACGATCGCTGGTGGAGCCCCAAGGCCTGGAGTTCCGTCCCGGCGCGGACGCCCGCGCGCATGCCCATCGCCTCGAGCGCACGGTGCACGGTGCGCTTGTTGAGCGCGAGCAGGTCGCCGGGGATCTGCGCGACGCGCTCGGCAATCTCCAAGACCTGCTCCTCGAGCTCCTCGACGGGGAACGCGCGGTTCGCGTAGCCGCCCGCGACGGCCTCGACTCCCGTGAGCGAGTCGCCGGTGAGCAGGGCCTCCATCGAGCGCCGCCACCCGAGCAGCCAGGGCTGCCACAAGAAGTCGGGCGACGACATCGTTCGGACCGGCGGATAGCCGATCGTCGCGTCCTGCGCGACATACACGAGGTCGCAGGCGGCCGCGAGCTCGGAACCACCGGCCAGGCAGTAGCCGTGCACCTGGGCGATGATCGGCGTGGCCATGTCCATCATCTCGAACCAGCCCTCGACGAGGTGGCGGCTCCAGAAGCCGTCGCGCGCGGCGATCGGCCTCGGGAGCGGATCGCCCGGCTCGGGCGCGAGGTCGTAGCCGGAGCAGAACGACGGACCCGCGCCGCGGATTACGACGACATGCACCCCGTTGTCCTGATCGGCGCGCCGCAGCTCGTCGAACAGCACGCGTCGCACCGAGTTGCTCATCGCATTGCGCTTGGCCGGGCGATTGAGGGTCAGTCGCCGCACGCGCGGCCGGGGATCGTCGGCCAGCACCAGGGGTTCGGTCATGTCGAGAACCTAAAACGAATCGCCGAAGCGTGCTTGCAGCCGCTTCATCCCCTCGATCCACCGGTCGTAATCCGAGGCCTTGCGGCGGAAGTATTCCAACACCTGGGGATGCGGAAGGATGAGGAATGATTCGACCGCGAGCCCGCGCACGACGGCGTCGGCGACGGTGTCGGGCTCGAGCATCCCGTCGACGCCGGCAACGCCTCCGTCGGGGATCCCGATCGTCATGGCCGTGCGCACGGCCTGAGGTGCCAGCACCGACACCTTGATGCCCTGCTCTCCGTATGTGATAGCCAGCCATTCGGCGAGCGCGAGCGCCGCGTGCTTGGTGACGGCGTAGGGCGCGCTCCCGATCTGGGTGAGCAATCCCGCGGCGGACGCGGTTTGCAGGAGATAGCCGCCTCCCCGTTCGATCATGCGCGGCACCATGACCCGCGCCGCATACACGTGCGCCATCACGTTCACGTCGATGCTCCGGCGCCAGATCTCGTCGCTCGCGTCGGCACCACCCGGAACCACGATGCCGGCGTTGGAGCAGAAGAGGTCGATCGGGCCGAACCGATCCTCGGCCTGATCGACGAGCGATCGGAGCTGTGCCTCCTCGGTGACGTCGCACTGCACGGCCAGGCCGTCGCCGCTCTCGCGCGCGACCGCCTCGAGCGGTTCTCCCTGCACGTCGGCCACAACGACGCCTCGCGCGCCTTCCGCGGCGAACCGCCGCGCGAGCGCGGCGCCGATCCCACTGGCGGCGCCGGTCACGACCACACACTTCCCGTCGATCCTCATCGGCCGTCCCTCGTCGTCACCGTCGCGCCGACTTCCGCGATCGCCAGCACGCGCGTCCTGCCGCCGGCGGGCAACGCCGCCGCGATCTCCGCCGCGCACGCGGGCTCGACGAGTGCCGCCGCGGACGGACCCGATCCCGACAGCCACGCCGCGAAGGCCCCCGCCGCGAGCGCCGCGTCGATCGCGTGCCGAGTGTCGTGCTCGCCGGCAAGGCGGCGCCCTTGGTGCAGGCGATCCTCCGTCGCGATCCGCAACGCACCGACGTCGCCGGCCGCCAGAGCCGCGACCAGGAGTGCCGCCCGGCCGATGTTGAACGCCGCGTCCTCGAACGGCACCTGGCCGGGGAGCAGGCGGCGGGCCGAGTGCGTCTGCGTCTCCCGGTCTGGCGTCCAGACCACCACGGCGAGCTCGCGCGGCAGCGGGATCCGCACCGCGCGTCCGCCCGCGACCGCGACGACCCCTCCGAACAGCGAAGCCGCGACGTTGTCGAAATGGCCCTCGAGCTCGCCGGCCGCGCGCAAGATCGCCGGGCGCGACTCGCGCAACGATCCCGCTTGCTGAACACACGCGGCGACGAGGCCGCCCACGCGCGCCGCGCCCGAGAAACCGAGCCCGCGACCGCCCGGAAAGTGGACCCGGACCGCGATCGGTCCGACCCCTCCGCCTCGACGAAAGGCGCGCACGGCCGGGTGGGTCTCCGGGGCAGCCTCGTCCGCGTCGGCAGTCACGTCCAGATACACATCGAGTGCGAGCGCGACCGCGTCGAACGCCGAACCGAGGTTCGCCGACGACGCGGGAACCCGAACGACCCAGTCGTCGCGCTCACCTCCGAAACGGGGGACTCGACGCATCACCTCAGCCTGGCACGAAACAGTGTCGAACGCGCACTACCGTCGCGCCTGTGAAACGTCATTGTGCGAGATCGGGATGCAACGCTCCGGCCACCGCGACCTTCACCTTCGACACGCGCGACCTCACGGTCTGGCTCGACACCCCCGCCGACGGCGGCGCGAGAGCCGGCGAGCTGTGCGAGCGCCACGTGCGCATCCTCACGCCGCCTCAGGGTTGGCACCTCGAAGATCGCCGGGGGGCACGCGCCCGCGCCGCCGAACAGCTCGAGGCGACCCTCGACGCGCACAGCCCGATGCTCGCCCGCGCCTTCCAGAATGCCGGCGCAGTCTGAGTCGAACGCGCCATTCGCGCTCCGGCGGTGCGCGCCCGTGATACTGGGTGCCTCCCGGGTATACCAATGATTGGATGCGTCGGGATGACGACGAGCGCACCGCCCGCACCGGCCGGCACACCTATCCAGCCGAGGCACGTACAGGTCCAGCCGAGGCGAGTACAGGAGGTGAACCCCCGGAAATGATCTCCGGCCCGAGTTGGACCCGCCGCTACGGCTCCCGACACCCACGACTCTGCGCGCGCCCGGGTTGCGGCGCACCGGCGGCCGCGACCCTGCGCTTCCAACCCACACAGCGTGAAGCTTGGCTCGTCGATCTCGACGACAGCGGGTCACGCACCGAAGGCGACCTCTGTGCGCGTCACGCCGCGGGACTGGTGCTGCCGCGCGGCTGGCAACTGCACAACGGTCTCGCGGCCGATGGCGGCGCGGCAACACAGCCCGCCCCTCCCGAACGTCGCGCTCGCGGCGCGTCGATCGAGCGGTCTCGTCGACGGCGCACGGCATCGGGCGGCGAGGAGCTGCCGGGGTTGAGCGCGGTCGCCGACACCGAACCCATCGCGCCCGGCGAACCCGGAGGCGAACCGTCGCCGGCGCCACTCGTCGCCGACGCGACTCCGGAGGCGAACGATGCGCTGGCGGAGACGCTCGACGCCCAGACGCCGTTGTTGCGCCGCGCGTTCCGCAACGTCTCGCCCCCCGAAGACGATTCGTAGCCGGGTTCGGGGATTCCTCACCGGGTCTACGCGCGCACGGGCGCCCGCACGTGCGCGGGAACGAGCGCGACGAACAGCGCGATCGCGGCGAGCACGAGCAAACCCGTTCGCAGCCCGAACAGGCCGGAGAGGGTGCCCACGAGCGGTGGGCCGGCGACCATGCCCAGGTAGCCGCAGGCCGTGACGCCGCCGATCGCGAGCGCCGGATGGCGGGCCTCGTTGTTCACGTCGGCGAGCAACAGCGGCCATACCACCGAGATGCCGACGGCCGCAGCCGCGAGCCCGGCGGCCGCGACTCCGGCCGCGCCGCAGAGTGCCTCGGTCGAGATCCCGACGGCGGCGAGTGTGGCACCGACGACGACGGCTCGACGCGTGCCCAACGCGCCGACCATCGGCCCGCCGCCGAGGCGCGCGAGGGTGGCCAACCCCTCCCCCACGACGTAGGCGCTCACGCCGGCGAGCACGCCCAGGCCGAGGTGCCCGCGGAGATAGAGGATGCCCCACGTCGCGATGCCGCCCTCGACCATCGCCGACGCGCCGAACACGAGTGCGAGGACGAGCAGTCCCTCGTGGCGCAAGCCGGCGAGCGCGCGCAGCATCGACGGATGATCGAACCGTTCCGGTTCGGGAAGACGCGCCCGGCGCGTCACGATGCCCGTGACCACCCCGACGATCGCCACGCCGATCCACACCGCCCGCCACGACGCGCCGAGCCGCAGCGCCACGCCGGTCACCGCGGCGCCCGCGACGCAGCCGCCGTTGAACAGACCGTGAAAGCGGACGAGCCGGCCCGCATCGTGGGCAAGCGCGTCCGCCGCGACGATGTTCATCACGACGTCGACGAGTCCGCCCGCGGCCATGGCGATCATGAAGGCCGGGACGAACAACACCAGATGCGGAGCCGCCGCCTCCAACCCGAGGAACGCGCCCCAGACCACCAGCGCGCGCGTCAGGGAATACCCCGCGCCCCAGCGGTCGGTGATCGCGCCCCCGATCGCAGCGACCGCGGTGGCGGCGACGATCCCCGCGGCAAGCAGGGCACCGAGCCCGGTGTCGGTGAGGTGGAATGTGCGCTCGACGTCGACGGTCGCCACCGCCCAAGCTCCCGCGAAGCCGCCGAACACGAAGAACGCGACGGCGACCGGACGGAGCGTTGTGGGCACGCCGCAGTCTGGCATGGGCGGTGCGCCGGCTCGGCGCCCGCGTCGGCGTCATCGACCATGATGGTCGGAGCATCCCCTGCGAGAACCGGAGGCCAGCGTGAACATCGCAGTCGGCGACTGGTTCGCGCGCGTACAGGTCGGCGAGTCGATCTGGCGGCTCTGGGAGCGCTTCGCCGATCCGTTCGTGCGCTGCAACATCTGGTTCGTGCGCGGTCGCGATCGCGCCCTGCTCGTCGACACCGGGCTGGGCGTCGTGAGTCTGCACGAGGCCGCGCGGGATCTGTTCGAGCAACCGACGCTCGCACTCGCGACGCACTATCACTTCGATCACACCGGTTCCCTGCACGAGTTCGCCGATCGGCTGGCGCACCGCGCCGGAGTTCCGTATCTCACGACGCCGGGCGCGATCGGCGGCGCGCTGCGGCGCGACGGGTTTCCGGCCGCCGCGGTCGACATGTACCTCGCGGCCGGCTACGAGGTGCCGGAGGAGCTCCTCGACGCACTGCCCGCACCGGATTTCGACCCGGCCGCCTACGAAGTGCAGAGCTGCGCGCCGACGCGCGTGCTCGACGACGGCGACACCGTCGATCTCGGTGATCGCGCGTTCGAGGTCATGCACCTGCCCGGACACTCGCCCGACTCGATCGGGCTGTACGAAACGGCGTCGGGAACACTGTTCTCCGGCGACGCGGTGTACGACGGGCCGCTCCTCGACGGCAGCCGAGACTCCGACGTGGACGCCTACGTCGCGACGATGGAGCGCCTGCGCGTGCTGCCCGTCGAGGTCGTGCACGGAGGCCACGAACGCAGCTTCGGTCGCGAGCGCCTCGTCGCGCTGTGCGACGCGTACATCGCGGGCGTTCGGACGAGACAGAAGAGATAGGAGAGATACGAAGGCAGTACCCGCTCAGCTGTACATGAGCGATCCCGGCGTGGTGAGCAGCTGACCCGTCTCGAGCCACGTCTTCAGACCGGAGAGGATCATCGGCCATCCGCCGTAGAGCTCGCCGTTCGCACCTTCGCGGAGCTGGTCGTGCGTGACGGTCAGGCGGCACGAGTCGCCGACGGGCTCGATGTCCCAGGTGACCCTCGAGGTTCCCTCGCGCTTCACGTCGTCACTCCACAGCGCGACCATCGTCTGGACGAGCCGGCGCGGAGGATCGACCTCGAGGTTCACGCCCTCGCCGAGGAGTCCGTCGGCTCGCGGGCTGCTCATCTCGAAGCGCGAGCCGGGCGTCCAGTCCGAGCTGACCCGGCTGCCGAACTGGTACTTGCTCCTGATCTCGCCGTCGGTGATCGCCTCCCAGAGACGCTCGGGTGTGGTGCGGATGTAGATCTCGAAAACCTTCTCCACGGGATGCTCCAATCTGGTCTTGAGGCCGCTGAGCGCAGCCGCCCAGGGCTCGGCGTACTTGCTCACCCAACGGTCGTGGACGAGCCGGATCGGGACCGGGTTCAAGAAGTGGAGCTTCTCGCGGCCTCGGCGCTTGGAGACCACGAGCCCCGCCTCTTCGAGTTGCCTCAGGTGCTTCATCACGCCGAACCGGGTGATGTCGAAGCGCGCCCCGAGCGCGCTCAAGGTCTGCCCGTCCTCCCGGAAGAGCTCGTCGAGCAGGCTCCGCCGGGTCGGATCGGCGAGGGCCTTGAACACTGCGTCCACGGACCGACAATACGTGACTGTTTAGTCACATGTCAAGCGGCCGACCTTCGCCTCGGCGCTCGCCCGGTCAGTGGTAGCCCTGCGCCGTGAGGTGTTGGCGGTAGGTCATCGGCAGCAGCTCGAGGAGCTGGCCGTCGGGGTCGCGCACGAACACCGCGGCACCGATGTGCGACGACGCGACGACCTCGCCGCCGTACTCGCCGACCCGCGCACACACCGCATCGATGTCGTCGACCGACAGCGAGAGATGCGTGAGCCCGGGCTCGTTCATCGCGCGTTCCCGGAACACCTGCGTCTGTCCGGGCGCGGCGTAGCGCAGCAGTTCGAGCACCAGCCCGTCGCGCACGAGATATGCCGCGGTCATCGCGAGCGGCGGCGTGAGTGACATGAGCTGCGCCGAGCTCTCGTCGGGTGGATTGATCTCTCGCTCGAGCGTGAACCCGAACAGCTCGCAATAGAACCGCTTCGATCGTTCGAGGTCGGTAACGCACTGGCCCACGTGATTGAACATGCTCACGACGGCGAGTCTTCCATGCGTTCGCAGCGCAGGTGCCGGTCGTCGCTCGTGAGGCACCGGCCGGTCGCGAGCTCGAACTGCCAGTGGTGCAGGCTGCACGTCAGCACGCCGTCGTCGATCTCGCCGAAGCGAGTCAGATCGGCCTGCCGGTGCGGGCAGAAGCGCTCGATGCGCCACCCGTCGCGCTCGAAGAACTCGTCGGCCTGCTCCCGGCGCTCGCGGTAGCAGCGTTCGACGTATTCGATCCGTTCGACGGACAGGGCCTTGAAGAAGGTCATCACGAACTCGTTGAAGTTCGTGGGATCAGGCCGGTGACCGATGAAGCGGCACGACAGGAACAACGCGTTCACCCAGTCCTCGACGTGGCGTTCGAGGAGAGCTTCGACCAGTCGGCGATCGACGTCTGCTTTGTAGACGTACGACTCCTTCGCGTCGCCCTTCCACGCTCGCACCTCCGACTCGACGAAGTCGATGCACACGTCGCAGCCGGGCTCGCCGACGTCGAGCACCACATTGCCCGCGACGCCGGCGGACGTGATCGGTGCCCGGCGCAGCAAGGGCTCGAACCATTCCGCGAGCTCGGCGACGAGGTCGCGCCGTCCGTGCGACCACGAGGAACGCTCGCGCGCGAGCCACGGTGCCCAATCGCGCCGGTACTCGTCGAGGTACGCGGGCTTGGCGACGAACGGCCGCGCCGTCTCGGCATCATCTCCTGGATGCGTCACCTTGCACTCGCCCGCGTCCAGATCGATCACCGACCCCGGTACTACGAGCTCGCCCCGGTCGATCCCGGCTTCGCGCAGCAGTTCGAGGAACACCGTTTGGTCGGGGAAGATGTTCGCGGGATCACGGTCAACGTCGTTCAGCGCCATGAGATCGTCGTCCAGGAAGGCCGGTGGGCCGGCGCACGGGAACACGTGCGCGGCATCTACCCACTCGACGTACTGGCGGGCGCGCGCCATCTGGTTGACACGCTTCTCGCGGGCGAGTCGCGTCTTGAGCTCGGGCGGGAAGTCGTACGCGATCGGGTACCAGATCGCCCCGGAGAACTGCACGATCTGGGCGTCGAACGGACCGAGCTCCCGCAAGGCGTCGGGATCGCCGGGCCGGGCGTCGTTCTGATTCAACACGCGCGCGCTTCCGTCGTCGATCACGATGAGCGAGTCGCCGAGCGGACCGTCGGCCGGGGTCGTGAACGCGAGGATCGTCACCGAGACCCCGTCGAGGTCGACCGCCTCCCCGTGCCTCGTTTGCACGAAGTGCCGGAAGCCGATCGCTCGCAACTCACGCTCGAGGAACGGCACGTCGAACGCGGGCAAGAGCACCCGTGCGCGCTTGTCGACGTGGCGAGTAAGCCATTCCCGGTCGAGATGGTCGCGATGGAGGTGGGAGATGTAGAGATAGTCGGGCGACGAGAACCCCGCGGGATCGAGCCCGTCGTTGCGGGGGAAAGGGAACCACGAGCCGAAGTACGCGGGCGTGAACCAGGGATCGCAGAGCACGGATCCGCCTCGGGTCTCCACGTTGAAGCCGACATGCCCGAGGAACCTCATTCGCATCGTTGCCATTCTTGCCAATTCCAGCCTCGGCAACGGATCCGGTGCGGCCCGACGCACCCACGCACGGCCGGACGCACCCACGCACGGTTTGTCTCCCCTCGGTAGTCTGCGCACCGGTCGTCGAGGTCCGACCCCCACTCGGCCCTCGACTCGGGTCCCGCCGGTTCGCCGGCGGGACCCCGTTCTTCTCCCGGCGCGAACGAAGTTTTCGACATCGCCTCGCGTAGGCTTGGCATCACCGTGACCGCAGAACCGATCGTGCGCGCTCGTCTGCTCCTTGTCGAAGACGAGGACGCGATCGTTGTCCCGCTCGTCGAGGGCCTCGAACGCGAAGGGTTCGAGGTCACCTCCGTGCGAACCGGCGGAGCCGCGCTGCGAGCCGCCGGCGATGCCGATCTCGTCCTGCTCGACCTCGGGCTCCCCGACGTCGACGGCGCCGACGTGTGCCGCACGTTGCGCCGAACCTCGGACACGCCGATCATCGTGCTCACTGCACGCGGTGACGAATTCGACCGGGTGCTCCTACTCGAGCTCGGTGCGGACGACTACGTCGTGAAGCCATTCGGCTTCCGCGAGCTCGTCGCCCGCATCCGCGCCGTGCGCCGGCGAACGGATCGGCCCGACTCGACCACGTCGGACGGTTCCGGTGTTCAGGAGATCGGCGCGTTGCGCATCGATCGCCGGGCGCGGCGCGTGACCATCGACGAGAACGAGATCGCCCTCACTCCGAAGGAGTTCGATCTCCTGGCCCGGCTCGCCGACGACGCCGGCACGGTCGTGCGGCGCGAGCAGCTGATCGAAGAAGTATGGGACGAGCACTGGTGGGGGCCGACGAAGACCCTCGACGTGCACATCGCCTCGCTGCGCAAGAAGCTCGCCGATCCCACCTGGATCGCGACCGTCCGCAGTGTCGGCTACCGGCTCGACGTGGCGCGCTGACGCGACGCGATGATCCGGCGGCTCGTCGTCACGTATCTCGCGATCACGACTTTCGGCCTCGCGCTCCTCGCCATCCCGCTCGGCCTCACGTTCGCACATCGCGAGAAGGATCGACTGCTCTTCGACGTCGAGCGCGACGCCGACACGATGACGGCGATCATCGACGACCCGCTCGAAGCCGGGACGCCTGTCCCGATGACCGACATCCTGCGGTACGCGAAGGACACGGGTGGACACGTCATCGTCGTCAACACCCACGGGATCGCACTCGCCGATACCGAACAGCCGACGAAGCACCTCGACTACTCCACCCGGCCCGAGATCAAGACCGCACTTCAGGGAAAGCGGGTCACGGGCACCCGTCACTCCGACGATCTCCACACCAACCTCGTGTACGCGGCGGTTCCGGTCTCGACCGAGGGCCGGGTGATCGGCGCAGTGCGCATCACCTACGGAACGGGGACACTCGATGCCCGCGTCCGCCGGATGTGGACGCAGCTCGTGTTGCTGTGCCTGGGTGTGCTCATCGCGGCCGCGATCGTCGGTTTCGTGCTCGCCCGGAGCATCACGCGCCCGATCCGGCGCCTGCAATCGGCCACCGACCAGTTCGCCACCGGCGACCTGTCGGCGCGCGTCGAGGCCGACACCGGACCGCCGGAGCTGCGCCACCTCGCGACGACGTTCAATCGCATGGCCGGTCGGCTCGCACGACTGCTCGACGCGCAGCAACGTTTCGTCGCCGACGCCTCGCACCAACTGCGCACACCGCTCACCGCGCTGCGGCTGCGTCTCGAGAACCTCGCCAGCCACATCGACGATCGCGACCGCACCGCGGTCGACGCCGCGACCTCGGAAGTCGCGCGCATGAGCCGCTTGATCGATGGCCTCCTCATGCTCGCCCGCGACGATGCGAACGGCACGGAAACCGCTCCGGTCGATGTCGCCGCGGTAGCGGGCGACCGCCTCGACGTCTGGCAGGACGTCGTCGGCGAGAAGAACGTCGCCCTGGTCGCGGCGCTGCCGCGCGCCGCGTGGGCGCGAGCGGTTCCGGGCGCGGTCGAGCAACTCGTCGACAACCTCGTCGACAACGCGCTCGCGGTGTCACCGCCCGGCTCGAGCATCACGGTGCGCGTCGAATCGACGAAGGCGGGCGTCGAATTGCACGTGATCGATCAGGGGCCGGGGCTCGAGGCCGCGAGCCGCGAGCGGGCGTTCGACCGGTTCTGGCGCGGCCCCGACGCCGCGCCGACGGGATCGGGTCTCGGACTCGCGATCGTGCGCCGGCTCGCAGAGGCATCGCGTGGAACCGCCCGGCTCGAGCCGGGCGCGGCCGGCGGCCTGGACGCGATCGTCGTGCTTCCGGCGGCGGTCGAGCCCCGACCCGACGACGCGGCCGCGGTAAGAGCCCCCGCGCCCCGATGACCTTTTCCTGCCGCTAACCCGTTGCACACCGGCTGTTGGGGCGTGTGGCCATAACGTCGACGCAGCATGCCGTGGCACCGCTCGTTCAAGGTCGCGTTGATAGTCGCGGCGGCGCTGCTCGCCTCCGGGACGACGCTCGCCTGGGCGGCGGGAATCGTCGGTGGCCACCGCGCCGATCACATCGGCACCTTCGAGCCGATCTCCCGCCACCTCGCACCCGCGGGCACGCCCCTGCGTCCGACCTCCACCGGCGGCCGAACCACAATCGCAACGGCTCCGTCGACTGCGGTCGCACCACCGACACGCGACCGGACGACGACGACCACGACCGGCGACGACAACGGGCGACACAACGACGACTGAGAGGCGGTCCCGGCGTGCTCGCGGAGCGCCCGCGTCGGACTCAGCCCGTCTCCTCCTGGCGCAGCGACGACTGGAGCTCCTCGCGAGCGCGCGCGACCCGCGAGCGGATCGTGCCGATCGGAACGCGGCACACCTCGGCCGCGGCCGCGTACGGTAAGCCGACGATCTGGGTGAGCACGAACGCTTCCCGCCGTTCGGGCGCGAGCGCATCGAGCAACAACTCGATCGTGACCGTTTCGGCCGAGTCCGACGGCCGGCGTTCGCGTCGCCAGCGCGCCTCCAGCGCGCGCCGACGTTGAGCAGTTCGCACCGCGTCCGCGCAGACCCGGCGCGCGATCGCGAGCAGCCACACCCGCCCTGAGGTTCGTCCCTCGAATCGCGGCAGCGCTCGCAACGCCCGCACGTACGTCTCCTGGACGAGGTCGCCCACGTCGTCGCCCCGTCCGAGATACGCGCAGTAGCGCCAAACGTGCTCCTGCGTGTCGCGCACGAAGGTCGCGAGCGCGAGCCGGTCACCGGCTGCGGCGGCGCGCATGATCTGGTCGTCGTCGGCCACGGATATCGAAGCTACGACGTCGGGACCCACGGGAACCAGACGCACCCCGGATACGACTGTTGGGCATGGAGTGCTCGAAAGCCCGTGAAGCCATGTCGGCCGTCCTCGACGGCGAACCCGCAGCCGCGACCGGAGCCGCGCTCACCGCGCACGTGCGGACATGTGCCGCTTGTCGTCGCTTCCTCGACGGTGCGCGTGCGCTCGCCGCGCTCACACACGCCGCGCATACGGACGCTCCCGATCTCACCGCCGACGTCCTGGCAGCTGCACGGACGGAACGGCACCGGCCCGACCCGTGGACGTCGACGCTTCGCCTCGGGCTCGTGGCGGTCGCGATCGCCCAGCTCGCGCTCGCGGTGCCGGCTCTCGTCTACGGCTCCGACGAAGGCGCACCCGTGCACGTCGCGCACGAAGTCGGAGCCTGGGACCTCGCGCTCGCGATCGCCTTCGTGTTCGCGGCCTGGAGACCACTTCGAGCGGTCGGTCTCCTGCCCTTCGCGGCGGCCCTCTCCGGCGGCTTGATCCTGACCGCGATCATCGACGTCGCCCACGGACGCGCGGTTGCGTTGACCGAGACCACCCACCTCCTGGAGCTCGTCGGGACGGCGCTCCTGTACCTGCTGATGGCACCGCGAGCCCGCCCGCGACCTGTCCTGCGCGTGGTCCCGGCGACGTCACGCAGTGGCGTCGTGTAAGCAATCGGGAACTTTTCCGCACGGTCGAGCGACCGGTGCACGACACGACCCGTTCAACACGACGGAAGATACGGCAGTTCATCGAGGGGAGAACTGGTGCGACGGTTCGCAATTGTCCTCGCAACGGCGGCCCTGGCGCTGGTCGCGGCCGCGGCGCCGGCCGGGGCCCACGTCAAGGTCGAACCCGAGTCGGCTCCGAAGGGGAGCGACGCGGTGCTCGCCTTCGTCGTCCCGAACGAGAAGGACCCCCAGACCACGACCAAGGTCGTCGTCCAGTTCCCGACCGACCACCCCATCGCGGAGGCACTGGTCGAACCCATCGCGGGCTGGACCGCCAAGGCCACGCAGTTCACCGTGACGACGCCGATCCAGACCGACAACGGCCCGGTCACGAGCGCGGTCAAGGACGTCACGTGGACCGCCACCGGCAAGGGCATCGCGGTCGACGACTTCCAGGAGTTCCGGGTCTCGGTCGGGCTTCCGGACGATGCCGACTCGCTCTCGTTCCCGACGACTCAGAGCTATAGCGACGGTTCGACGGTCAACTGGGTGCAGGTGACGCCTGCCGGCGG
>DATCCI010000144.1:0-3195 GCA_036511415.1 Acidimicrobiia bacterium | reverse complement strand
GACCGACCTGCAACCAGCAGCTGGCGAGGCCGAGGGCAGCGCGGCGTCGCTCGCGGCCGCCGTGCTCGACGAGGAAGCACTGCGCGAGGAGGCCCGGGCCCGGGCACGCGAGCAGGTGATCTTCCCCGACGACCTGCTTCCCGGCGTCAACTCCGAGCCGGTGAACCTCCGCGGTGCGTTCGCCAAGGGCGGCGTGAGCATGTTCGTCGTGCTCGGGCTCCTCGTCTCGCTCGACCAGCTCACGCTGAACGCGGTGCAGACCATCGAGCCGGAGCTGCGCCAGACCTTCCACATCAGCAGCGGCGCGGTCGTGTTCATCGCGTCGGCGTCGAGCCTCTTCTACGCCCTCGGAGCCATCCCGATGGGCTGGCTCGCCGACCGGACGAAACGGGTACCGATCGTCGGCGTCGCCACGCTGGTCGCCGCACTCTTCACCTTCCTCTCCGGGCTCGCGGGCAGCGCATTCATCTTGTTCTGGGCCCTCTGCCTCACCGGTGTGGCCAAGGCCAACAACCTGGCGGTGCACCAACCCCTGCTCGCCGACAACTACCCGATCGGCATCCGCGCCCGTATGTCGGCGGTGATGAACATCGGCCAGCAGGTGCTCGGGAACCTGAGCCCCGTCGTGGTCGGCGCGATCGCGACCTGGGCCGGTGGGGTCGAGGGCTGGCGCTGGGCCTTCTTCGTGCTCGGCCTCCCGGGCGCAGTCATCGCGATCGCCGTGTTCACTCTGCGCGAACCCCCACGTGGTCAGTACGAGAAGCAGGACGTGCTGGGCGAGGTCATCGAAGACGAGAACCCGGCCCAGCCCTCGATGGAGGCGGCTTTCGCGCGCTTGAAGAAGGTGGCCACCATCCGCACCTCGATCGCGGCGTTCGCCGCGCTCGGCTTCGGCGTGTTCGCGCTCGGAGCGCTCCAGGTGCTCTACCTCAACGACACACTGCACGTCACCAACATCCTGCATCGCGGGTTCATCCTCAGCTTGTCCGGATGGACCGCCGTCCCGTTCCTGTATCCCGTCGGTCGCTACTTCGACCGCACGTACCGAAAGAACCCGGCGAAGGCGCTCGTGCTCGTCGGCGCGCTGATCCTGCCGTCGGCGCTGTTCACGCCGCTCCAGGTGTCGACCCACAGCGTCGTGTGGTTCGTGATCTGGGGGATCCCGCAATCGGTCCTCACTGCGTGCGCGTTCGCGATGGTCACCCCGGTGTTGCAAGCAGTTTGTCCGTACCGGCTGCGCGGCCTCGGCGTCGCGATGGGCGTGATGTACGTCGTGCTCATCGGCGGGTTCGGCGGAAGCATCCTCGCCGACTTCTTCACCAACTCCTTCGGCGTCCGCACCACGGTGTTCGTGCTCCTGGTACCGACGAGCATCATCGGCAGCCTCCTGTTGATGAACGGGGCGCGCTTCATCCGCCACGACTTATCGCTCGTGGTCGAGGAGCTCCTCGAAGAACAGGAAGAGCAACGCAAACGTGCGGTCGAGGGTGCCGACACACCGGTGCTGCAGATGGTGAACACCGACTTCTCCTACGGGCCGGTGCAGGTGCTCTTCGATGTCAACTTCGAGATCCACCGCGGCGAATGCGTCGCGCTCCTCGGCACGAACGGCGCCGGCAAGTCGACAATCCTGCGCTGCATCAGCGGCCTCGAAGTGCCCGAGCGCGGCGTCCTACGACTCAACGGCCGCAATATCACGTTCGTCGCGCCCGAGCAGCGGGTGAAGCACGGCATCGTGCAGCTTCCCGGCGGCAAGGGCGTCTTCCCGAGCCTGACGGTCATGCAGAACCTCGGCGTCAGCTCGCGCTTGCGCGGTGGGACCCCGACCGAGATCAGCCAGCGCATCGAGGACGCCCTCGAGCTCTTCCCCGAACTCCTGCAGCGGCGCAAGCAGGTGGCGCGCAGCCTCTCGGGTGGGCAGCAGCAGATGCTCGCGCTGGCGCGGGTGTTGATGCACGAGCCGGAGATCCTCTTGATCGACGAGCTGTCGCTCGGCCTCGCGCCCGTCGTCGTCCAGCGCATGCTCGAGGTCGTCGACCGGCTCCGTGCCCGCGGCCAGACGATGATCATCGTCGAGCAGTCGCTCAACGTCGCGCTCGCGATCTCCGACCGGGCGATCTTCCTCGAAAAGGGTGAGGTCAAGTTCGAGGGGTCGGCGCAGGAGCTGATGGACCGCGACGACCTCGCCCGCGCGGTGTTCTTCGGTACCGAGGGCGGCTGATGCTCGCCTCGTTCTTCCAGCCGCACATCGCGACTGCGAACCTGCTCTTCATCGGGCTGATCCAAGGCCTCATCGTGTCGATGCTGGCCATGGGCATCGTGCTCATCTATCGGTCGACACGCGTCATCAACTTCGCGGTCGCCGACATCGGCGTTCCGGCCGCGGCGTTGCTCGCGGTGATGGTCGTCCGCTCGCATTTTCCGTACTGGCCGGCGCTCCTGCTCGCAGTCCTCACGACGACCGTCGCGGGCGCGGTGATCGAGATGCTGATCATCAGACGTCTGTCCAAGGCGCCGCGTGTGATCGTGCTCGTCGCGACGATCGGCGTCGCGGAGCTCATGCAGGCCGTCGTGCGCACGCTCCCCGACTACCGGACCGGCAAGTTCCAGACCACCTTCCCGAGCCCGATCACGAGCAAGTGGACCCTCTCGTCCCTCGGCCACCTCCACCTCGGCGGGTTTCACGCACAGATCACGAACCTGACCGTGACCGGGCCCCAGCTCATGGCGATCATCATCGTGCCGCTGGTCACCGTCGCGCTGTGGTGGCTGCTCGGCCACACGATCTTCGGGGAGGCCGTGCGCGCATCGGCCACCAATCCCGACCTCGCCCGCCTCACGGGCATCAGCCCCAAGATGATGTCGACCGCGATCTGGACCATCGGCGGGATGCTCTCCGGAATCACATTGATCCTGTACGCGACCCAGGGCGGCTCGACGGAGCTCGTGCAGGTCGGTCCGGAGACGCTGTTGCTCGGCCTCACCGCCGCACTGATCGGCGGCATGACGTCGTTCCCGCGGACGGTTGCGGGCGCGATCTTCGTCGGGATGTTGTACCAGGTGCTCACCTACAACTTCCCGGACACGCCCGGTCTCGTGCAGTTCGTCTTGCTCATCCTCGTGCTCGTCCTCGTCGCCCGTATCAGCCGCGCCGACGCGGGCACGGGGAGCGAGAGCTTCTCGTTCGCACCCCGC
>DATCCI010000143.1:0-2401 GCA_036511415.1 Acidimicrobiia bacterium | reverse complement strand
CGAAGCAACCGTTCGGTCCCCGTGCGCGTTGGTCTGATCGCCCGCCGGCACCTCCTCGCACCGGCCGTTGCCCTGCTCGTCACGGCCTACGTCTGGGTCCCGGATCTCGTCGTGGTACTTCATGGCGGGTCCGACATCTCCTCGTACTCCACGCGGACGCCGACGACGAAAGGTGCGCTCGAGATCCTGAAGGTCCTCACGCCGTGGCCGGTGCGCGGCGGCTCGTGGACGGGCTATCTCGGCATCGCTCCGCTCATGGTGATCGTCGCGGCGATCCCGCGAGCAACGGGTCGGCAACGACTCCTCCTATGGTCGACAGCTTCCATCGCGTTCTTTGCCACCGCCGAGCACGCGGGCCTCGTCGGGTTCCGCACGATCGGAAGCCTGCCGGGCCTTCGATCGGTCCGGGCCGACTATTGGGCCTCGCTCGCCGGTGCGTGCGTCGTGGTCGCGATCGGGATCGCGGTGGCGGTCGCCGAGGAACGCGGCCTGAGCATTCGTGGCGCGCTCGTCGCCGGCGCCGTCTTCGGGGCGTGGGTCGTGCTTGCATTCCTCGCGAACACGCTCGTCGGGCGGCGGCAGATCTCTCTCATCGGCGTGCTGGCCGCACTGCTGCTGATCGCCGTGGTTGTGACGATCGTGTACCTCGGCGCTCACCGACCGTCGCGACGACGCCTCTTCGCGGCGCTCGCGCTGAGCACGATCGCGCTCGAGCTCTTCACGTACCAGGACCATGCGCGCTTGGGACGCGTCGATGTGGAGGCGCATCCCCCGAGCTACGTCGCATTTCTGAGGGCACACCTGGGCGACGGCCGCATCCTGAATGCGGGAATCGACGGTATCTATCCCGAGTGGGGCGCCGCGCTCGCGATCCCTCAAGTCGAGACGCTCAACATCGCCCAGGTTCCGGCATATCGAACCTTCTTCGACCGGTACGTGAATCCCGCGGAGGGCGGCCGCTTCCTGCAGATCGGAGACGGGGACCGGCCGATTCCGTTCCGAGCCAACGCGTCCGCGATCGACCTCCTATCGGTTCGATACCTCGTCGTCGACCAGCATCTGACGCACTACAACGCCCAGGTGCGCGCGCGGTACCCCCTCGTGTTCACGGATCGCGGCGCAGGAATCGACGTCTACGCCAACCCCGGGTCGTTTCCACGTGCGTTCCTCGGCGCCGCGCTCGCCCGGACCGGCAAGCCTGCCGCAACGTCGTCGTGGTCTCGCGCCCTGACCCGGACGACCGACCCACAGCTCGTCGCCGAGGCCCGGCGAAGCGGTATCCCGGCCGCCGCCGACCCCGACACCCCGGGCACCGCGGGCATCATCGGCTATCGCAACGACGAAGTCCGCGTTCAGGTCGACGCATCGAAGCCTGCAGTGCTCGTCCTCACGGACACCTACTACGCGAACTGGCACGTGAGCGTACGAGGCAAGCCCGCTCACCTCGCACGCGTCGACGACATCATGCGTGGCGTCGTCGTCCCCGCCGGAACATCGACGGTCGTGTTCAGTTATCACTCGTCGGCACGAACGAACGCGGGCTATGTCTCCGCCGCAACCATCGCCTTGCTCGCAGCCGCGACCGCGGCCGGCATTCTTCGCGATCGGAGGCGACGGCGTACCGCAACCACCGAGACTGCACCGGCGGTCAGTCGCGGCCGAGGAGTGCGGAGGGATCGGGCCACGTGTACGTGAGGACGACGGCTCTTCCGCCGCCGGGGAATGGTCCGCCGAGCCTCCGACCGACGCAGGTTCCGCCCCGCGCGTCGTAGAAGGCCTGGGCCGCGACGTTCTGTTCGAGCACGTTGAGGTACAGACCCATCGACGGTCGCCGCATGAGCGTTCGGGCCGCCTCGGCCATCAAACGGCTACCGACTCCCTGTCCCTTCAGGTCGTGCGCCACGTGGAGGTTCTCGACGAGCGCGCCCCACGTGGGGTCGGCGTCGGAGATCGTGTGTGCGAAGCCCCTGACAGTTCCGTCGAGCTCGCCGACAATCGTGTAGTCACTCGGTCGGCCCGAAGTGAGTCGGTTGGTCCATACCGCCAGACGATCCGCGAAGACGTCGCCGTCGAGAAACGCGTCCAGATAGGCGCCGCGGTAGTTCCGCCGCCAACTGTCGGCGTGCAGTCCGGCGATGGCGTCGATATCGAGCGCGGTCGCTTCTCGGTACATCACCGGCGGCTGAGATCATCTCGGAGGGCGTGCAGTACCCCGGCATCGTCGTCGATCGCGACCCGCGTCCGAAGATCCGAGTTGGCTTGCCCCATTCCCACGGCCTCCGCTCGGCGGCCGGCGAACCGTAGCATCGGGTCGAGAGTCGAGTCGTCTCCGCGACTGGATCTCCTGCCGGGCAAGCGTCCTCAATCGCCGGATAGCGGCGCGCGATGCGAGCTGATCGAT
>DATCCI010000142.1:0-6418 GCA_036511415.1 Acidimicrobiia bacterium | reverse complement strand
CGACGTCGACGACGTCGCGGCTGCGCTCGACACGACGCCACGACCAAAGCTCTTGGCGATCACGGGCGCATCGAACGTCACCGGCTGGATGCCACGAGTTGACGACATCGTCCGTGCTGCGCACGAGCGCGGTATTCCCGTCTTCTTGGATGCGGCGCAGCTCGCACCCCACCAAGCGCTGCCCGCGGCGGTGGATTTTGTCGCGTGGAGCGGTCACAAGATGTACGCGCCGTTCGGAGCCGGCGCCCTCGTCGGCCCCCGGAACTCCTTCGTCGACGGTGATCCCTTCCTGGCCGGAGGTGGTGCGGTCGATCTCGTGGATCTTGACGAGGTGGTCTGGACCGATCCACCAGAACGCGAAGAAGCGGGCTCACCCAACGTGCTCGGCGCGATCGCGCTGCACGCCGCGATCGACGAGTTCGACCGCATCGGATGGTCACAGATCGAGCAACACGACGCCGACATGGCGGATCACCTTCGATCCGCGCTCGCGACTCTTCGCGGCGTCCGGCTGCTCGGCCCGGATCTGGCATCGAAGACCCTGCCGGTCGCAACCTTCACCGTCGATGGCATGCACCATGCGCTCGTCGCGGCGCGCCTGAGCGCCGAGTACGGCATCGGGGTCCGGCACGGATGCTTCTGTGCACACCCGTACCTCCTCCGACTGCTCGATCTCTCCGACGAACAGGTTCACGCGTACCGCGAGGCGGTTCTGAGCGGTGACCGGCGCGACGTACCGGGCGCGGTGCGAGCAAGCGCGTCTCTGTCCACATCGAGAACGGACATTGATCGCTTGATCGAAGCGGTCTCAGCCATCGCCGGCGGCTCGCCGGCACCCGCCAGCTATCACCAGGACGAACACACGGGCGACTTCTGGCCCGACAGCGCGCTCGGCGGATGGACCGCCGAAGATCGCGGGCTCGGCGCATCGTGCGCCCGCGGCTGAACGAAGCCTCGCTCGCGTGACCTCTTGAAATCAATCCGACTCGTGACGAATCGATAAGGAAGACGCACGCATGGATCAAGACAAGCTCCGGATGTTCTCGTATCTCGTGTTCACGAAGCTCGAGGGTGCCGTGACGTCGGGGATGATCCACCTCGGTGACAAGCTCGGGCTCTACCGCGCCATGAAGGACGCCGCGGTCCCGTTGCAATCGAGCGAACTCGCCGAACGTACCGGGCTGCACGAGCGCTGGGTGCGAGAGTGGGCCTACAACCAGGCGGCGGCGCGCATCATCGACTGCGACGACGACGAACGATTCAGCCTGTCCGATGAGGCCGCCGCGGTGCTCGCTACGCCGTCCGATCCTGCGTACGGGATGGGCATGTTCCACCGGTTTCCCAACACGATGGACAGCTTGCGCGACATGCCGGAGAGCTTCCGCACCGGGCTCGGTCATGACTACGACAGCCATGGGCCGGAGGCCGCCGTAGGTATCGAGCGCGCGTTCGAGCCGTGGAACCGCGCGAACTTATTGCCGGTCGTGCTGCCCGCGCTCGATGGCGTCACGGAGCGTATGGCCGCGGGTACCACTGTCGCCGATGTGGGCTGCGGGGCGGGCGGGGCACTGTTGATGATGGCCGCCGCCTACCCGAACTGCGAGTTCCTCGGCTATGACATCAGTCAGTTTGCGCTGCGGCGCGCCGCGGAGAAACGCGGAGAAGCCGGCGCGGCCAATGTCTCGTTCCACGATCCGCGCGACCAGCCGCTCCCCGAAGACGCGTCGGTCGGGGTCATGACGACCTTCGACTGCATCCACGACATGACCCACCCGTTCGAGATGATGCAGGCGCTGCGACGCGCGATCGCTCCTGACGGCACGTGGCTGCTCGTTGACATCAAGGCGCACGACGCGTTCGCGGTGAACGCCGAGAAGAACCCGATGGCATCGCTCATGTACGGGATCAGTGTGTTGTCGTGCATGTCCTCGGCAATGTCGACCCCCGACGGTGCCGGGCTCGGCACCCTGGGGCTCTCCGCGGCCAAGGCCGAAGACATGGCCCGCGCCGCCGGGTTCAGCCGATTCCGCCGGCTCGACATCGACCATCCGATCAACGCGTTCTACGAGATCCGTCCGTGAACGTCGCAATCAGCCCGCCGACGCGCCGGTGGTCGGTCGCCGCTGCAACCGCGGCATGCAAACGGAGAGTGCGATGCGAGTTGTGATCGTCGGTGGTGTCGCCGGGGGGATGTCGACAGCGACGCGCCTGCGTCGCCTCGATGCCGATGCGAGCATCACGATTCTGGAACGATCCGGTCACGTGTCGTTCGCCAACTGTGGCCTGCCGTATTTCGTCGGTGGACTGATTGAAGAGGAAGAAGACCTGACCCTGCAGACCCCGGAGCAGCTCTTCGACCGCTTCCGGCTCGACGCCAGGATCCATAACGACGTCGTCGCGATCGATCGCGTCGCCCACACCGTCACAACCCGTTCGACGATCACCGGTGCCGAGAACGTTCTCGGCTACGACAAGCTCGTGCTCAGTATGGGCGCGGCCCCGGTACGCCCGCCGATCCCCGGATATGACCGTGCTCGCACGCTACGGACCGTCGAAGACGCCGCCCGTCTCCTCTGCGACGTCGATATCGCACCAACAACCGCGGTCGTGATCGGCGCCGGATTCATCGGACTCGAGATGGCCGAGAACCTCGTCGGGCAAGGCATCGACGTGACGATCGTCGAGGCCACTCCGCAGGTGCTGCCTCCGCTGGATCCGGAGCTCGCGATCCTCGTCGCCGACGAGCTCATCGCACACGGCGTCCACATCGAGACCGGAGCGACGGTCGCATCGGTCGAGGAGCGCGCGGTGACGCTCGCCGACGGGCGGGCCTTGGCGGCAGACCTCGTAATCGGCGCAATCGGGGTGCGCCCGGACGTACAGCTGGCGGAAGCGCCCGGTCTCGCGCTCGGACCGCGCGGGGGGATATGCGTCAGCGAAACGAACCAGACGAACGATCCCGACATCTATGCGGTCGGCGATGCCGTAGAGAAGGCCGACGCGATCTCGCATGCGACGTCGCTCATCGCCCTCGCAAACGTCGCGAACCGCCAGGGGCGACGAGTGGCAGACCACATCGCGGGCCGGCCGTCGCACCCCGTCGCGTCGCTGGGAACGGCGATCGTCAAGGTGTTCGATCTGGTCGCGGCCACCGTCGGGTGGAACGAAGGACGCCTGCGAACCGCGGGCCGGCCGTTCCGAGCGATCCATTCCCACCCGTTCGACCACGCGACCTATTATCCCGGCGCGACGCGTATGGCTACGAAGCTGATCTTCGACCCGACCAACGGTACGATCCTCGGCGCACAGATCGTCGGCCGCAACGGCGTCGACAAACGGATCGATGTGATCGCAACCGCGATGGCCGGCAATATCCCGGCCGACCGTCTCGCAGACCTCGAACTCGCGTACGCACCACCGTTCTCGTCGGCCAAAGACCCCGTGAACCTGCTCGGCTACATGGCGGAAAACGTGCTGAGCGGTGATTGCGACGTTGTCGACGCGAACGAGCTGGCCGCGCTGATGAAGCAAGGATGGATCCTCATGGATGTGCGCACCGCCCATGAGCACGCCGCCGGCGCGATCCCCGGATCGATCAACATCCCGATCGACTCACTCCGCGACCAACTCGACACGCTGTCTGCCGCCTCCATCGTCGTCTATTGCGAGGTCGGACAGCGCGGACACACCGCGACCGCGCTCATGCACGAACTCGGGATCAAAGCCCGCAACCTCGACGGCGGCTACCAGACCTGGACAGCGTCCATCCGGGCGCGGGCTCCGCAGCCGAGATAGCGCATCCCCATTGACCCGCTGGTTGTCGGTTGAAGCGCGCGAAGGGCGCTCCAGATCGAAGATCAGGAGCTGGAGGGTGAACCTGCACGCGATGCCTTCTGGGAGTCGGCGCAAGCGGCGAGTGACGATGTGTGTCGGCGTGGTCGCGCTTCTGGTCGCAGCGACGATCATTTCCGCGAACGTGATCACAACGCGTTCGACCGCAAGCGCGGTGCGAGTAGACGACCGCCGGAGTACGAGCTCGTTCTCTTCGATGTCGTCGGCTTCGGAAGCCGTTGGACCCCCGGCGCCCACGAGGCCGGAGCGAATGAGTTCCACCGCGCCGATTCGAGTGTTGACGCCGCGGGACTCGCCGAGTGGGCCTCCGTGGAAGATTGCACGAGCGACACGCATCTATACCGATTCGGCGCGGTCTACACCGCCGCGTGGCACCGTACCGGCTCACTTCGGTCGGATCCTGCGGACGGTCATTCGATGGCCGGTCACGCGCGCCGGTTCGCTCGCGCCCGGTCGTCACCCGCTCGTCGTCTTCGCGCACGGCTACGCAGTCGAAAGCAGTACCTATTCACGACTCCTCGATGATCTCGCCGCGGCGGGCATCATCGTTGCCGCACCGGAATTTCCGGGGGAAAGCGCGGCGCTGGCCGGACCGCCGAACGAGAGCGACCTGGTCAACGAGCCCTGCGATCTGGAATTCCTCGCGATGTCACTCGAACGCGAGCCACCTGTGGGTCTCGCCGGCGCGCTCGCGCATGCGCCGCTCGTCTTCGCTGGGCATTCCGACGGGGCTACGGCAGCCGCGTCGGCGGGCTACTCGACCAACAACTGCCGGGGGCCGATCCCGGTGGCCGTCGTGGCACTTTCCTCGGACGACATCGTTGTCAAGGCTGACGCTTCCGGTTCATCGCCCGCGTTGCTCGCGGCGACTGGAACCGACGACGAGGTCAATCCGGTAGGCAATACGGAGAAACTGTGGCTGCACGCGCCTCGGCCCGCATGGTTCCTCACCGTTCAGGGCGGGTCCCACCTCGGCACTTTCACGACCGACCGGGATCTCGCACGGATAGACGCGCTCATCGCAACCTTCGTCATCGCGCACACCGTTGATCCAAACGCCGCGACCCACATGATCGCGAGCGGTCGTCTCCACCTCTACAAGCGCTGACCGGAGTGGTGATCCAAGTCGGGTACCGGTACGATTATCGCGCGTGTAGCGGTCGGCCGGATGTCGGAGCTCGAGCAGCGCGGGCACTGGCCGCGTCGCCTGGCCGTCAGGGGGTTTCGTTGGCGGCTGTACCGCGACGAGTCTTGGTGCCGGCGATATACGCGAAGAGCGCCACCACCGACACGCCGGCGTAGATCGCGAGGCCTTGGCCGGTGCCGGGTTGGAGTACGACCGCGCCGAGTGCGCCGAGGACCCATAGCAGCTGGAACAACGTTTCGAAGCGGGCAAACGATCGGCCGCGCGCGGCGTCCGGAGCATCGCGCTGAAGCAGGCTGTCGAAGCCCTGCCGGCCGATGCTCGCGCCGAACGAAACGGCGAAAACCGCGGCCGCGATGGTCGGGTGGCCGAGGTGGGCCGCGGCAACGACGGATACCGCGGCGGTGAGGGTCAGGGCGAAAGCGAGGAGTGGCTCCTCACGATGCAGCCGATGTCGCAATATCGGGCTCGCAAACGTACCTGCGAGGCCGCCGGCGATGGCGCAGACCGCGATGAGGCCGAAGAACCAGGTCGGGTCGCCGGCGCGCTTGAGCTCGAACGCGACGAGGAAGACGACGAAGCCGATCCCGGCGCGCAGGATCATCATGGCGCCCGCCGCGAATCGGATTGTCAGTGTTTGAAGTTCGCGATGCTCGAGCGCGCTGCTCGGCAGTTCGGTCGGAGTTTCGGCTGGAATGCGCATCGCGGTGATCGCTCCGGCGAAGTAGACGAGTGAGGCGATCTGCAGCACCGGAACCGCGTTGGTGACACTCAGGATTCCGGCGGCGATGGCGCCGCCAACGAGCCCGCTGAGCGTCGAGATGCGTGTCAGTCGTGAATTCGCGGCGACAAGATCAGAGTCGTCGGCGACCAGGCTCGGAACGAGCGCACTCTTGGTGATCGCGTAGGCCTTGTCGAGGATGAGGATCCCGAACGCCTCGGGGTAAAGAAGGAGCGTATGCAAGTTCCCCGCCGCGAAGAGGCACAGGATGCCCCGTCCCAAGCAGGTCGACGCGGCAACGGCGGGACGAGCGTGACCGAACCGGTCGATGAGCGGCCCGACAAGAGGAGCGAGCAGGACGAACGGTGCCAACGTGAGTACGAGATACCCGATCGTGCGGGGCCGGGCTGCTCCGATCGAGACGTTGAAGAACACTGAGCCGGCGAGCGAGACGGTGAAGAATGCGTCAGCACCTGTGCCGAGCGCGTGCGTCGTCGAGAGCCGCGCCAAAGGCATCGCACCGAAGATGCGGGTGAACATGCGACGCAGGACGAGCAATGGCGTCTCCGGCCCACTCGACACTCACCGGCAGTCCTCGCCGGATCGCCGTCGAATGCATCGTACCGACGAGTGCGCCCACGAAACCGAACGCTCGACGTGGTGGACGCGCCGAGTCGAAGACTACGTTGGATGACGTATCG
>DATCCI010000141.1:0-3380 GCA_036511415.1 Acidimicrobiia bacterium | reverse complement strand
TCACCGGGAAGGAACGCGCGCGCCTTTTCTGGCTGAAGCTCGCCGGCGGCGCCGGCCCGTCGCTGATTCTCGTCGCCATTGCCGCGGCGCTCGGCAGCGGAGCGGTCGCCTACTCGATGGCTGTTTTCGCCGTGCTGATCGGCTTCGTGATCGCGACGACGGCGAAGAAGCCGCGGGGCGCTCTGATCGGCGGCATCGTGCTCGTGGCCGTACTGCTCGTCTTCCAGATCGTGGTGGCGTGGTTCGTCACTCACCCCATCCAGAAGCAGTGACCCCATAGGATCACGCGCTGTGACCGCGCGCCAGGCTCCCGACCGCAACATCGCCATGGAGCTCGTCCGTGTGACGGAGGCGGCCGCGATGGCCGCTGCGCGCTGGATTGGCCGCGGCGAGAAGGAGAGCGCCGACCAGGCCGCCGTCGACGCGATGCGCTTCGTGCTCGACAGTGTCGCCATGCGCGGTGTCGTCGTGATCGGCGAGGGCGAGAAGGACGAGGCGCCCATGCTCTACAACGGCGAGGAGGTCGGCAGCGGCGACGGGCCCGAGGTCGACGTCGCCGTCGATCCGCTCGAGGGCACGCGCCTGGTAGCGCTCGGCCAGCCCGGCGCGATCGCGGTGCTCGCGGTCGCCGAGCGCGGGACGATGCTCTTTCCCGGCACGGCGTTCTACATGGAGAAGATCGCGGTCGGTCCGCGGGCGGTCGACGTGATCGACATCACGAAGACGCCGAGCGAGAACATCGCGCGCGTGGCGCAGGCGCTCGGCAAGACCGCACGCGAGGTCGACGTCGTCGTGCTCGAGCGAGATCGCCACGAGCAGCTGATCGCGGAGCTGCGAGCGGCGGGTGCGCGGGTGAAGCTCATCCGCGACGGCGATGTCGCGCCCGCGATTGCGGTGGCGCAACCGGGGACCGGCGTCGACGTGCTGTACGGCATCGGCGGGACGCCGGAGGGCATCATCTCGGCGGCGGCGCTGAAGTGCGTCGGCGGCGGCATCCAGGGACGGCTGTGGCCGCGCGACGAGGACGAGCGGAAGCAGCTCGTCGCCGAGGGTCTCGATCCGGAGCGCGTGCTCTACACCAACGATCTCGTCCGCGGCGATGACGTGTTCGTCGCTGCGACGGGCGTGACGAACGGCCCCCTCCTGAGCGGCGTCCAGTACGTCCCGGGCGGCGCGGTGACCGATTCGATCGTGATGCGCTCGCGATCGGGCACGGTGCGCCGGATCAGCGCCCAGCAGTCGATCGAGAAGCTCTCGGCACTGACGGGCTTCGAGTACCGCTAGGCAAGAGGGGGGCGCCTTGCGGCGCCCCCGTTCTCATGCCTCAGACGTTCGCGGTCTCGCGTTCCATCTCCGGCGCGTACACGCCGGTGCGTGCCGCGCTGTTCAGTTTCGCGCGGTGGTAGTACGCCTGCTGGCCCGCCTCGACCTGGTCGGGCTTGCCCGACCACGCCTTCAGCGACGGAGCCTGCAACGCGCGGCCGTACGAGAACGAGAGCTGCCACGGGTGCGGGCCTGTCGCGTTCATCGCGTTCAGGTGCGCGGTCGCGTCCTCGTCCGACTGGCCGCCCGAGAGGAAGACGATTCCCGGCACCGCGGCCGGCACGTGCTTGTAGAAGCACTTCAGCGACCACTCCGCGACCTCGTCGAAGCCGGCGCGGTTCGACGCCTCGTAGCCCGACAGCACCATGTTCGGCTTGAGCAGCGTGCCCTCGATGTCGACGCGCTGGTCGTACAGCTCGGTGTACAGGGCTGCGAGCACGCGGCAGGCCACGTGGTAGCCGCGCTCGATCGTGTGCGTCCCGTCCTGGAGGATCTCCGGCTCGACGATCGGGACGATCCCCGCCTCCTGACAGAGGGCGGAGTAGCGGGCGAGCGCATGGGCGTTCGCCCAGATGCAGTAGTCGCTCGGGAGCTCGTCCGTGATCGAGTACGTCGCGCGCCACTTCGCGAACCGGGCGCCGAGGCCGTAGTACTCCTCGAGCCGCTCGCGGAGGCCGTCGAGGCCCTCGGTGACCGTCTCGCCCTCGGCGTGCGCCAGCGGCTTCGCGCCCTGGTCGACCTTGATGCCGGGGATGATGCCCTTCGACTCGAGCAGCTTCGGGAACGGCGTTCCGTCCAGCGCGCTCTGGCGGATCGTCTCGTCGAACAGGATCACGCCGCTGATGTACTCCTCCGCGCCCGGGGTCGTGAAGAGCAGGTCGCGGTAGGCGCGGCGGTTCTCCTCGGTGTTCTCGACGCCGATCGAGTCGAACCGCTTCTTGATGGTGCCGGTGCTCTCGTCGGCGGCGAGGATCCCCTTGCCGTCTGCGACGAGCGCTCTCGCGATGTCGTGCAGGTTCTGGGCCATGCTGAGCCTCTTCTCTTATCCGATGTCGCCCCTCAGTATTGCGACGCCGAGAGCGCGCTGTGCGCACAGGTCACAACAGGCGATCGAATGAGTGCCGGGCGGGCCGCGGAACGGCCCGCCCGACCATCGGTCGTCGGGCAGCGTCAGCTGCCGCGACTCCGGCCGCCCCGTCCCCACAGGGTAGTTGGCCGGTCATCTCCCCGAAGGCTCGTCATCGAGAATTGAGATGCCTCACCGGTGGATTTCTTGCGCCCGGGTAGAATCCACGGCTCACGCGGACGTAGCTCAGTTGGTAGAGCATCAGCTTCCCAAGCTGAGGGTCGTGGGTTCGAGCCCCATCGTCCGCTTTCGGAAGAGCCGCCGGCCGTGCGGCCCCGTTTGCGGTTTCGCCGAGTACAGTGACTCAAAGACCGAGGCGCGGCCCTTTGGGTGCCCTCCTGTTCTCGAGACTGCGCCGCCTCTACGGCGGACTTCGAGAGTCGAACCCCGGCAGATGTTCCTTGGCACGCAATGTGGGGGTTTCGCTTGATGTTCTCCGAGGTCTTACGTGATCGCGCCGCGCGGGCAGCGAAGAATCAAGTTCTGTTCCGCGGTGCGAACGAACGGGTCAAGGAGCTGAACGAAGCCTTCAGCCTCGTCGTCCCGCTCGGCGAGTGGATGTGCGAGTGCGCAAGCACCGACTGCATCGAGCGGATCGAGATGTCGGTCGCCGCGTATGAGGCGGTTCGCCGGCACGAGGCGCGCTTCTTCGTCACTCCGAGCGACGGGCACTTCTGGCCCGACGTGGAACGTGTGATCGAGCACAACGATCGCTACTGGGTCGTCGAGAGGATCGGTCGGCCCGGTGGGGCAGCAGCACGCGACGAAGCGCGCTCCAGTCGAGGTCCGCTGCCGCTCCGGACCTAGCTCGAACGCGGCCAGGCGGCGGTGAGGCGCGCCCACGTCGCCGAGAGATGCTCGGGGATCACCTTCACGTCGGCGAGCACCGGCATGAAGTTCGTGTCCCCGCCCCAGCGAGGCACGACATGCA
>DATCCI010000140.1:0-4923 GCA_036511415.1 Acidimicrobiia bacterium | reverse complement strand
CCGCGAGGTTCACCCGTTCGACGCGCAGCACATCCGAGCCGCGGTCGACTTCCAGCGCATCGGCGACGCTCGGCGGCGCGTCGACGAAACCGAAGGCGAGGATCTTGCGTCCCGGGCGGGCACCGGCGGCCTCGACCGCCGCCTCCACCGTCGTGACGCGCCCGAGGGGCTGGCGCACGGGATCGAGCGCCGCGAACCAACCTGCACCCCGGCGACTGGTCACCAGCCCTTCTTGGCGCAACCGGTCGAGGGCGCGGCGAACGGTCACCCGGCTGGTGCCGTACTCCCGGGCCAGTTCCAGCTCGCCGGCCAGCGCGCCCCCGGCGCCGACGTCGCGGGCCGCGATCCGGGCTCGCAGCGCATCGGCGAGGTCGAGGTAGCGCACGACATGTATTGTACTTGTCTACGTTCGACCTGACAAGTCGACGGGCGGCGGACCGGCATCCCGGACGATCGGATCGACCTCGAAGTAGGGCCGCACCGTGAAGCCGGACATGCGGGCAACGACGAGGGCGGGAAAGGTCTGCACGAGGGTGTCGTAGGAGCGCACGTTCGCGTTGTAGATGCGCCGCGCGACCTGGATTCGATCCTCGGTATCGGCGAGCTCGCGCTGCAAGGCGAGGAATTGCTCGCTGGCGCGCAGTTCCGGGTAACGCTCCGCGACCGCCATCAGCTGCGCCACACTGCGGCCGAGCGCCTGCTCGCGGGTCGCTTGCTCGTCGGGCTCGCGCGGCACCGCCATCGCATCGGCCCGCTGGGCCGTGACCGTCTCGAACGTCTCCCGCTCGTGGGCCGCGTACCCCTTCACCGTGCTGACCAGGTTCGGGATCAGGTCGTAACGCCGCTGCAGCTCGGCATCGATGTCGCGCCAGGACTCGCGCGTCAGGTTCCGCAGGTGCACGAGACGGTTGTAGATGACGAACGTCACCGCGATCGCGGCCACGACAACGATCGCGGCCACGACGACGATCGCGGTCATGGTCTCATCACGCGCGCAGAGCGTACGCGATCAGCGCGGCGGATAGGTCGAGTACACGACCGGCGGGATCTGCCGATAGAACTGGTCGAGCCAGCTCCCCAAGTCGAGCCATCGCGCCGGATCGAGCTTCGGCCCGACCAATAGCACCCATGGCCCGTCGACCTCGACACTGTCGAAACGGTCGGCACCCAGTAGCCACTGCATCATCTTCCCGTCGAGCAGCGAGAAGGCGAACTTCTGGTCGTCGCACTTCACCCGGAACCGGCGGTTGAAGTCGTCGTACTCGAGCTCCACGTCGCCGAGGCCCAGATGATCGCCGAGCCGGGTCAGGAAGTCCTCGTGGCCCAACCGCAGACGGGGACACGCGGCCGAGATCGTCGCCAGCGCGCAGGTGAACCGATGGTAGGTGCGGTTCCGGTTGCCTTGCCCACCCGACTCGTCGTAGTACCAGTAGTCGAACATGCGCATGGGAACTCCGTCGTGCACCCCCGAGATGACGAGCTCGACGCGCCGACCGTCACCCTTCGAGAACACTGCGAACGGCATGTCGACGATGTGATCGACATCGGCGGCGGCGAACGTGAAGCCGACGCGCAGCGCGAGTGCGCCGACCGCGCGCACGCGTGCCTGGCGCGCTTTGAGCCGAAAGAGGTACGCCACGCCACCGAACGCGGCGACGATGACGACGAAGGCCAGTGCCAACAACATGGGCTCGGTCAGCTCTCGACGGGTCTCGACGGGTTAGTGCGCCCGCCAGGCGTCCTTGGGACGCGTACGTTCCTTCACGACCGCAGGTAGCCGACCTCGGGCGATGTCGGCAAGGGTCACGTGCTCGAGCACGTCTCGCAGACTCGCTCGCAGCGCGACCCAAACTTCGGGCAGACGCTCGGCGGCGCCGCCGTAAGAGAGCTCGTCGGGCCGAATTCCCTGGACGGCGGCGAGCGGACCCTCGACGGCACGCAACACGTCGGCGACGGTGATCTCGGTGGCGGGCCGAGCGAGCTGGTACCCACCCTCGGCACCGCGGCGGGTCCGGATGATGCCGGCTCGGCGCAGCTCCGTGAGGATGTTCTCGAGAAAATTCTGGGGAATGCCCTGGAGCCGGGCGAGATACTCCCCTTTGACCGGTTTACCGGCTTTCTCCACTGCGGCGAGCTCGACCGCCGCCCGCACCGCGTAGTCCGCCTTCGCCGTGATCCGCACGAAGTGATTCTTACCGCTCCGGCGACCAACGCCTGGTTGCCCCCGAGTTGTCCCCCCGCTTGACGCAACGTGACCCTTACTCTATCTTGTCGACTACTTTAGTTGAGAAACTGGCTCTGGAGGACACCCGTGCAGAATCGCACCCGGCGACCGCTCGTCGTCTCGCTCGCGATCGCCGTCGCGCTCTCGCTCGTGCTCGCGGCGTGCGGCAGCAGTTCGAAGAGCAGCTCGACGACGAACGGCTCGAGCACTCCGAGTCCGTCGGGCTCTGTGACCCTCCGGCTCGGGTACTTCCCGAACGTGACGCACGCGCCGGCGATTATCGGCGCGCAGAGCGGCTCGTTCGCGGCCAAGCTCGGGCCGAACGTCAAGCTCCAACTGAAGACGTTCAACTCGGGTACCGAGGCGACCACCGCGCTCCTTGCGGGAGCCATCGACGCGTCGTTCGTCGGTCCGAACCCCGCGATCAACGCCTATCAGAAGACAAACGGCGGGATCCGCATCGTGGCCGGTACCGCGTCGGGTGGTGCCGACCTGGTGGTGAAGACGAGCATCAACGGCGCGTCCGATCTCAAGGCCAAGAAGATCGCGACGCCCCAGCTCGGCAACACCCAGGATGTCGCGCTCCGAACCTGGTTGAACAAGAACGGCATGCACGAGACGAAGGACGGCGGTGACGTCATCGTCGTTCCGGAGGACAACTCCACGACCCTCACCGCGTTCTCGTCGGGCGGCATCGACGGTGCCTGGGTACCCGAGCCGTACGCGAGCCGGCTCGTCGCCGAAGGCGGAAAGACCCTCGTCAACGAGGCGTCCCTGTGGCCGAACGGGCAGTTCGTGACGACGTTGTTGATGGTGAAGAAGAGCTATCTCGACGCGCACGCCGACGTCATCAAGAACCTCATCAGTGGCTTGTCCGACGCGATCAACCTGATCAAGACGAATCCCACGCAGGCCCAGAAAGAGGTGAACGACGGCATCGACAAGCTCACGGGCAAGGCGCTCAAGCCGGCCATCATCGCCGCATCGTTCGCACACGTCAGTTTCACGCTCGACCCGATCTCCTCGTCGCTCCAGACGAACGCGAACAACGCCAAGGCTCTCGGCTTCCTGAAGTCGAGCGACCTCGGTCAGATCTTCGACCTCACGCTGCTGAACCAGGTTTTGCAGGCGCAGGGAAAGCCCGCAATTTCCTCGTGACCGCGACGACCGAACTCGAGCCCCAAACGCATCCGCGGTCGGCAGTTTCCATCGCGGAGGTCTCGAAGGTGTTCGGGAGCGGTCGCGCCTCCGTTGCCGCACTCGACCGCATCAATCTCGACGTGGCACCGGGCGAATTCGTCTGCCTGCTGGGCGCGTCGGGGTGCGGCAAGAGCACACTGCTCAACATCGTGGCCGGGCTCGACGAGCCGACCTCGGGCAAGGTGAGTGTCCGGGCCGACCGTACCGGACTGATGTTCCAAGAAGCGGCGCTGTTCCCGTGGTTGACGGCGCGGGGCAACATCGAGCTCGCGCTGAAGCTGGATGGTGTCGGACGCGACGAGCGCCGGGCCCGCACAGATCACCTCCTCGAGATGGTGCATCTCGGCGACTTCGCCAAAGCCCGACCGCACGAGCTCTCGGGCGGCATGCGGCAGCGCGTCGCGCTCGCCCGCGCGCTCGCGCAGGATGCCGAGGTGTTGTTGATGGACGAGCCCTTCGGCGCGCTCGACGCGATGACGCGCGACCGCCTTCATGACGAGCTCGAGACCGTGTGGCGGGAGACGCGCAAGACCGTGGTCTTCGTCACCCACAACGTGCGCGAGGCCGCACGGCTCGGCGATCGGGTCGTGCTGCTCGCGAGCCGCCCCGGCCGGGTCGCCGAGATCTTCCCCGTCGACATACCGAGACCGCGCCGCATCGACTCGACGGAGGTCGCGACCTTGGCGGCGACGATCACCGACCGCTTGCGCGCCGAGGCGTCCGATGGCCGTTGAGGTTGCCGACGCGGTCGTGATCGCCGAGCTGCGTCCGAAGCCGGCTCGCGCCAAGCTCTGGCCTTCGGTTTGGCCGAAGGTGCTGGCGGTGGCGATATTCATCGGCGCCTGGCAAGTGCTCGTGTGGACGCACTGGAAGCCCGAGTACATCGTTCCGTCGCCGTTCACCGTTCTTGCCCAGTTCCCGCACGACACCGGATCCCTGAGCCGAGCGGTCGAGGTGACGATGCGCCGGGCCGGCATCGGCTTTGCCGTGTCGATCCTGATCGGCGGTGTGATCGGGCTCTCGGTCGCGCGCGTGCGGGTGCTTCGCGCCGGAATCGGTTCGATGATCACCGGCCTGCAGACGATGCCATCGGTCGCATGGGTACCGCTCGCGATCGTTCTCTTCCAGCTCAGCGAGCGTGCCATCTTTTTCGTCGTGGTCCTCGGCGCGGCGCCGTCGATCGCCAACGGCATCATCGAGGGGATCGACAACGTTCCGCCGTTGCTCATGCGCGCGGGACGCGTGCTCGGCGCGCGGGGCTGGTCGGCGCTGCGCTACGTCGTCATCCCGGCCGCGCTTCCGTCGGTTGTCGGCGGCCTCAAGCAAGGCTGGGCCTTCGCCTGGCGAAGTCTCATGGCCGGTGAGCTGATCGCCGGATTCCCGGGACACATCGGCATTGGCGAGGCATTGAACAACGCGGCGCAGAACGCCGATTTCGTCTCCGTCTACGAGGCGATGATCGTCATCTTCGTGATCGGCGTCGTCGTCGATGCAGTCTT
>DATCCI010000139.1:0-7222 GCA_036511415.1 Acidimicrobiia bacterium | reverse complement strand
CGCCGTATCGGCCGCCGTCGCACCCGCGGTGGTGATGGCCGGGGGCACGATTGCGCTCGACCGTCGAGATCGCGTCTTTCCGTACGCCCTTGCCTACCTGCTGACGTTGCTGTTCTCGCCGTTGCTCGCCATCGGTCTCGTTCTCGGGGTGGTCCTGTACCTCTACTTCTTCGTCGAAGACGTATTCGCCGGGCTCCCGGCGACTCGGGCGCTCTTGCGCGACCTCTTCTCGCGCGAGGCAAAGCTCGAAAAGCTGACCACGCCCCAATTCGCTCGCCTCGCCGCAGTGATCGAGAGTTGACGTGCTGTCGTCGATCGCCGCCATCGTGCGGATCGGCATTTCGTAGCCGCGACCACGCGGAGGTCAGTGGCTCAGCGAGGCGAGCAGCCCGCTCGTAAGCTCCTGACGTTCGGTCGCCGTCAGTCTTGCTCGGCTGTGAAGACCGAACCAGGTGTAGTACGCGGGCGGCATCGAACCATCACGCACCGTTTCCGCCGCGTCTTGCGCACCCTCACCCCGCGGTCCGTGCCAGTCGGAGAAGTTGAGTGCGGCGCGACCGTTGTTGACATGGTTCGTGATCCACCATGACACGGGTGCGATCTTTCCGTACCACGGCGTGCGCACTTCGTCGCTGTGGCAGTCGTAGCACGCTCTGACCGCGAGCGCGCGCGTTTGCGCAGTGTCCCACGTCGGCTCCTGCCGCGGTGCGGGATTCGAGACTCGATACGGAACGAGTTGCATCAACAGAAAGGCAACGACGATCGACAATCCACAGGTGACGATTGTCTTTTTCACCTGTCAGCGCGCCGCGCGCGTAGAAGATGCGTCCGAGGTTGGGTCGTAGGGCCCACAGGCTAACGCAGTTCGGCACTTCTTACCGCCGTCGACTGGACGGAAGATGAGCGGGGCGAGCCGGCTACGGGAGGACGGAATGATGCACGATTGGAACGACGGCTCCGGCACTGCGTGGTGGTGGATGCTCCCGATGATGTTCGTCTTTCTCGTGGCAGTCATCGCGGTCGTGTGGGCGTTGGTCAATGGGAATCGGTCGCGCTCGACCCAAGGTCCGCAGAGCCCGCAAGCCATGACCGCCGAAGACGTACTCGCCCATCGGCTCGCACGCGGAGAAATTGACGCGGCCGAATACGGCGAACGACTCAACGCTCTCCGCCAACACGCCAAATCGGGCTGATCGACGGCACGGGTTCCTGCCGCGACATGAGTCAGACCGCCATTTCGCGTTCGCTGTCCGCCCGCCGCCGGTGCTCGCGAATTGCCGTCGTCGTGCCCTCTCGTGAGGGCCGTGACGGGGAGAGCATCCGCACGACGAGGAGGAACACGACGCCGAGCATCACTACGAAGGCGCTCCACTGCAGTACGCGGTTGGATCGATCCGTGCCCGCCAAGAAACCATGGACAGTGACGAGGACGAGCATCGGGAGGCTCAGAACGTGTACTCGATGCCAGAGCTTGCGCGGAAGCCGGCGCATCGCCCACGAGGTGACCTGGATCGCCACGAGGAGGTAGGTGGCGAAGATGCCCCATGCGACCGCATGCGGCCGCCAGCTCGAAGCGAACGGCACGGCGAGTTGCATCGGCGTGAACTTGACGAACGAGTCGAGCCATATCGCGCCGACGTGAACGATGACGAACACGATCGTGAGGGTGCCGAGATAGCGGTGTAGGTCGAGGATCCACGCGGGCACGCCCCGTTTGCGGATCAGCTTCGTCGAGGCGAGCAAGCCCCACACCACGGCGGCCGCGACGACGACCCAGGCCACGATTCCGGACGCACGGGTGACCCACCACCACACCCGGGAGTCGATCGCGGCGCTCACGCTGCCTCCCACTTGGTCGTGCAGTGGTGCGCGCCCTGCGCGTCGAAGACAACGGCCGCGAGTCCGAGTCGCTCGAGCAGCTGGAGACCGCGCTCCACGCCCGCGACCAGCGCGGCCTTGGCGATTCCCTCCGCCCACCATGCCTCGCCGGCCTGCGCGACGACTGCCGTGACACCGCGTTCGGCCGGCGCGCCGGTGAGCGGGTCGATGAGGTGGTGAAGTGCTCTCCCGCCACGAGACCATCGTCGGAAACGCGTCGTGCTCGTGACGATCGCTTCGTCGGAGAGCGATCGAGTGCACAGTGTGCGCGATTCGTCGAGTGGATGCTCGACCCGGATCTGCCAGGTGTTGCCTTCGGCAGGTGAGCCCGCGACGCGCACATCGCCACCGAGGCCGACGCACGCACCGGCTGCGCCGCGCTCGACGAGACCCGTAGCGACGAGGTCCGCCGCGAGACCCTTTCCGACGCCGCCGAGGTCGAGAGTGACGCCTTCGGGAAGCATGATGGTCGAATGCTCGCGGTCGACGTTCAGACCATCGCAGCCGCGTGTCGGACGCGGAACATTCACCAGGGCCGGACCCGTGGGCGCGACCTCGCGGAAGGTCCGGTCGTAGCCGATCTCCTCCAGCGAGGAACGAACGGTCGGATCGAACAGGCCGTCAGTCACGTACCACAGCGATAGCGCACGCCCGATCGCGTCCACGAGGTCGGATGATGCCGGAACATGTCCGGCGCCCGTGTACCGGTCGAGGTCGCGCAGCTCACTGTCGGGGCGAAACCGGCTCCAGCTCGCTTCGAGCTGCGAGAGGCGCTCGACGGCCCACTCCAGCAGCGTCGGACCTGCGCCGCCGATGATCATGAGCTCGGCCGCCGCGCCCATCGCGGTGATCTGATGCGTGACGACACCGCCGGTCGTCGTCATGGACACTTCGTACCGCTGCACGCCGGCGGTGCCGGCGCCGGTGCCGGAGCCGCGGCGGGGACCGGGGCCGCGACCGGTGCGGACGACGCAACTGGTGCCGACGCCGGACTCGCGATGTTGACGGTGCGTGCCGCCGACGGTGAATACGGCGGCGCGTAGGTACGCCGCGCCGCGACGTTGGACCCTGATGAGGACATCACCGGAGGGTCGGTGACCACGACGACGCGGTGCACTACCTGCCACACGATCGTCGTGGGCGTGGTCGTCGGGGCCGGGCGTCGTGCGACCGCCGCGGTCGGTATCGCGCGCGGCGGCGAGACCGCTTTGGCCGAACTGCCGGTCGACGCCGCGTGCGCGCCGAGCGCGCCGATGATCCCGAACAGCGCACCCGCGCCGAGCCCGGAGGCGGCAATTCGGCCACCGGCCGCCTTGTGGCGACGCCGACGCTTCGAGAGCTGTCCGGAGCCACTCGCGTCACCGGGAGAAGCCTCCGTCCGGACCGTGCGCGCCGCGTCGGCCTGTTGGGAGACCGCCTGCCGAGCGGCCGCGGGGATGCGAGCGGAGGAGGGCCGCCTTGGAGACTTCCCCGTCTCGGCACTCATCGGTCCACCCCGGGAGCTTGGGCTTGCGCCGTATCAGTGCTGTGCTCGGTCAGCGACGGCCCGTCGTGCTCGTGTGCGTCGTACCCGTCTTCGGTCGATGGAGTCTTCGTCGGCGCGGTGAGCGCCGCCGGCGGTGATGCGATCGTGGTCGGGACCGCGGGCGTCGGCATCGGTGTCGAGACGAATGCGACGTTCGCAGGCGGAGGCGCGGTCGTCTGCGACGATCGCACGGCGTCGGTGCCGACGGGCGCGGGGCGGTGGACGATGTCGTCGACGTAGCGGATCTTGACGATCACCTTCGGCTTGACCCTCGGCCGGGCGACGACAGCACGAGCGGGTACAGCGCTGGCGGATGCCACGGTCGCACGACCGAAGCCGAGAATCGGCAGCTGGAACACGGCGGCAGCGGCGACGGTGGCGCCGGACGCGACGAGTGCGACCGATGCGGCCAGCGCTCGGGTCGTGGTCTTGGTGAAAGGCACGAGAACCTCCTCCGGGATGGGCTTGTCCGGCATTGTCGGACCCGAAACACATCCTGAGAAGGCGCGCGCGGGTCATTTGCGCAAGGCTTGGGACCGACTTGGCATTCACAGTGATCGAGCGGGGACCCTCGCCGATGACAACGGACCGGCGGCGTCTCACTCCCGCGGCGGCCCCAGCTCGACCTCGACGCGCGCGCCGCCCAGATCGCTGCGACCGAGCGTCACCGTGCCTCCCGCGTTACGAGCGACGCGCCGTGCGATCTCGAGTCCGCGGCCACTTCCACTCGCCTTGCGCAGTGTGCGCGTCGCGAATCCAGGACCTGTGTCCTCGACGACGAGCCGACCGCCGCCATGCGGTCCCGGTGCGGTCGTGACCCGCGCTGCGCCGCCGGCGGGAGAATGGCGGAGGAGGTTGTCGACGAGTACGTCGACGAGCTGTTGCAGTTCGTGGCGACGCGCGTCGACATGAAGCGCGTCGGGGTGCAGACGCAAGTCGAGCTGGCGTCGTTGCGCACGCGCCAGGACCTCCCAGAACTCGATTCGCTCGCGCACGATCTCGCTGAGATCGGCTCCGCGTCGCTCGGGTCGTCGACCTTCGCGCCGTGTATCCGCGATCACATTCGTGACGGCCTCCTCGAGGTCGTCGACGGCCGAGGTGATACGTGTCGCCTCGGCCTTGTCCTGCAGGAGCTCGGCGTCGAGTCGCAACGCCGTCAGCGGTGTGCGCAGACTGTGCGACAGGTCGGCTGCGTGTTCGCGCTCGGCGCTGAGAAGATCGCCGATTCGGGCGGCGAGCGTGTCGAGTGCGCGACTCACCTCGACGACCTCGGCCGAGCCGCGCACCCGCGAACGCGCGTCGAGATCACCGGCCGCGAGCCGCCGGGCGATCTCCGTGAGCGTGTTCATCGGTTCGGTCACCGACCGCGCCATGCGGTCGGCGACCAGACCCGCGATCGCTACGAGCACGACGGCGAGCCCACCGAGCGCCAACCACGCTGCCATCACGCCCCGCTCCAACTCGCTGCGAGGGACGCTCACTCGGACGACCGCGGTCTTCTGGGCAGGTTCGAGCACCGGCAGGAATACGTCGACGCCACTCGACGTCGAGCGGCTGAACGACCGACCGCGGCGGGCGAGTTGGAGGCTGTCCGCGGCGGGTGGTCGCGACCGGTCACCGACGACTGTGCCGTCTGCGTAATACACCGAGATACGCCCGGCAGCCGATACGTCGGCCTGCGCCACCAGCGCGGGCGCACCCGCCCGATTGCCTGCGATGATCTGGCCGACGTACTGCGCGTCCGCGCTGCCCTGGCTCGTCGCGCGATCCGCGGCGATCGTGCGCACGAGGAACGCCAGGGGTATGACGAACGCGATCACGACCATCGACGTGATCGCGAGCGTCATCAGGACGAACTGGCGGCGCACAACCGGACGATTCAGCCGGGCGGCGCGAGGAGTTTGATGCCCACACCGCGCACCGTGTGCAAGAAGCGCGGCGAACTTGCGCTCTCGCCCAGCTTGGCCCTCAGCCATGAGAGGTGCGTATCGACCGTCTTCTCGACTCCACCGTAGGGCTGGTCCCAAACCTCGGCGAGCAACTCCCGCTTCGTCACGACGGTGCCGCAGCGGCGCGCCAGATACAGCAACAGATCGAACTCCTTACGACTCAGCTCGAGCGGCTCACCCGCGAGCGACGCGGTGCGCGCCGCGGCATCAACCATGAGGTCGCCGACCTCGACCCGGTTGGGCTCCACGCTCGCACTTCGTCGGAGCAGGGCGCGGATCCGGGCGTCGACCTGCTCCGCCGAGAACGGCTTGACGATGTAGTCGTCTGCGCCCGCGTCCAGCAACCGTACGATCTCCTGCTCGTCGTCGCGTGCGGTCCCGATGATCAGCGGCACGCTGCTGACTGCTCGCAACATCTTCAGGAGGTCGCCGCCGTCGATATCGGGGAGCCCGAGATCGAGCAGTACGACATCGGGCGGCGCGTCGACCACCGACTGGAGCGCCGGGAGCCCGCGCGAAGCCTCGGTAACCGCGTGTCCCCGCGTGGTGAGCGAGTGAACCAACGGCGTCCGCACGCGGTCGTCGTCCTCGACGATGAGCACCTTTGCCATGCGGGCCCAGGGTATGGCCGACCGCCGAGGTTCCGTTCACCTGTCGGGGCTTGAGCCGGTCTTGCAGTGCCGTTGAACATCCCGGACGTGTTCCTCGACGAGAATCGAAGTGCGTGAGACGTGGACTACTACTCGCCGGCTTTTGGGCGCTGGGGGTCGTCGTAGCGGTGACTCTCGCGTTCGCGGCCGTCGGTCGGGTCGCAAGTGGCGTCGCGCGGTACGACGGTGCCCGGCTGTCGCAAACCGCGATCGACGACGAGCTCACCTCGAGGACGACGCGTCCGCCGGCCGTCTCGATATCGTCATCGACCACCGTGTCGTCGTCGAGCTCGACGTCGTCGACCGCTGCGACCACCTCTACAACACGAGGGACTGGCCCCACCATCGCCGCGCCCCTCACATCGCCGCCGACGTCGTCGGGCACCCCACCTCCGCCGACGGTCACGACCGTATCGGCTCCGCCTCCCGACGTCCCGACCAACACCGTGACGACGTCGCAGGGCGGAACACTCTTCACCCGCTGCTCCGGGCCGGACACCATCGTGTACGTCGCAGCCGTGCCCAGAACGGACTACCAGCGGACCGTCGACGTAGAGGATCCGACCGGCATCGAGCAGTCGTTCGTGAACTCGCACCATCGATCGAAGATCGAAGCCAGTTGCTCGAACGGCACCGTCCACGCGCACATCGAGGAGGAATCGGCGGACGACTGAGCCGGTCCGGGTCGTGAAGAGACGCTCCGAGCGGCAGGGTTGAAGTGCCGCCCGGAGCGTCTTCTCCAACAAGGTCGAGCTCGCCCGACCTCGCAGCGCAACCCGAAGTACCAGGTCAGCGGTTAGCGCCAGGTAAGAGGGGCGGTCTTCTACCCCCTCTAGCCCAGGCGCTCGACGATCATCGCCATGCCTTGGCCGCCGCCGACGCACATCGACTCGAGTCCGAACCGCTTGTCCTCGGTCTCGAGGCCGTTGATGAGCGTCGTCATGATGCGGGCGCCGGTCATCCCGAAGGGGTGGCCGAGCGCGATGGCACCGCCGTGCACGTTGAGCTTCGCGAGCGGGATGCCGAGATGCTTCGCGCTCGGGAGAACCTGCGCGGCGAACGCCTCGTTGATCTCGACGAGATCGATGTCGTCGATGGTCATGCTCGCCCGCTTCAGCGCCTGGCGACACGCCTCGATCGGCCCGAGACCCATGATCTCCGGGTTGATCTGGCTGACACCCGACGCGATGATCCGCGCCAGTGGCTTGATCCCGAGCTCC
>DATCCI010000138.1:0-2613 GCA_036511415.1 Acidimicrobiia bacterium | reverse complement strand
GTTCGACATGGCCGGACCGAGGTGTCGCGACCACAACACGCCGCCGTCGTGCGCGTCGAGCGCATATACCGTGTTGTTCTCGGTCGCGGTGAAGACACGCCCGTTGAACACGAGCGGCTGTGCGTACACCGCCGCGTCCAGCGGTCGGTTCCACGCCTGGTGCGCGGGAAGCAACTGCGGTTCGGACGTGTCGTTGCCCGTGCGTTGGGCATCGCCGTTGACGACCGGCCAGCTCGGACCTGCAAAGGCGGGCGCGGCAGTGGCGGCGAGGATCAGAGCGAGCGCGGCGGCGAGAACCGATGTACGGCGAAGACTCATAGTGACAAGTCTGCCGCGCTCGGCGTCAGCTCAAACGTCACTCCGGGTACCGTGCGCACTGCCACGGCGAAATCGAGGCCGCAATGCGACTGTCGGGCACGGAGAGGCCCGGGGGAACGCCGCCCGGCTGTATGACCGGGAGGGACGCAGGAGCGTTCGCCGCCGCGCGTCAGCCCGTGTCGGCGAGCGTAGCCGTGAGCGCGTCCGCCTCGACCTCGAGCCGACGGACGAGGCCGGGGACGATCCGGCGCTCGGCGGTGCCCCCGACGACCGGCACACGCACGAAGAGGTCTCCTTCGACGCGGCGGCGCGTATGCGCATCGTCGAGTGCTCGGAGCGTGACCGACGCCGACCCGTGCATCCGATCGGCCTCCGCCTCGGCCGCGAACGAGAGCCGGCCGACGCCGGTCGTCGTGTCGAGCCGGAGCTCCTGCACCCACGTGAGTCTCCGTCCCGCCAACAAGCGGCGCGCGATCGGGTCGAGGTGGCCGACGAACTCGTAGCGAAGCCGCAGAACGCGCTCCGATCCCGACACCGTGTGCTCCATCACCTCCGGCCGGCTCAGATCGGGGAGGTCGAGCATCGTGTGGAATGCCGGATCGCAGAGGATCTGCGCCACCGCGAGCGGTGAGCCGGGGAATTCGTGCTCGACGCAGAACCGCACGTTCTCAGTCTGGTGCGACCGGCCCGGCAGTGCCACCGTGATGGGTCGCGGCGCTCCCGGCAGCGAGGCAACCCAACTCCCAGAGCGCGAGCAGCGCGATCGTCGTGTAGACGACCAACGGTCGCGGCTTGTCCCAGGCGACGAGTACGACGGCCGCGAGCACCGCGCCGGCGACCGCGAGCGCCCGCGCGTTCCGCTGCATCAGCTCGGCCAGGAGCACCCGCGCCCGCTTCTCGCGCGCGACCAACGTCGTCGATCCGGCGAGCCGGACTCCGACGAACGTCACCAACGCGACGCCGAAGGTCAGCCGCGACCACGCTCGCAGCGGACCGACCAACGCGTCGAACGGCGCACCTGCGATCGTCCGGTACGCGGAGCCGACACGGGCGAGGTAGTACGCGCGCCCGACCGCTACACCGGCCGAGATCACGACCATGACGCCCGCAACGCCGACCGCGAGATACTCGATCGCGCGCCGACGACGCGTCGAGCAGGCGATCGCACCCAGGCCGACCACGACGGTTGCGATCGGAAGCCAGGTCCCGAGATCGTCCAGCGCACGCGTCGCTCGTTGCGCGTGCATGAGATCAGTGGATCGGAACAGCACGAAGCGTTGGTCGAGAGACTCGGTCGGTATGCCGTCGAACAGCTGGATGCCGTGGCTGTCGAGCGCGCGCCGGACCGCAACAGCGAGGGCACCCGTGTCGATCGCGACTTCACCCTTCGCGGTCGTCACCACCTCTCCTTTCCCCTCCAGCACGTGCACGAGTTGATCGTGTGCGACGCGGTTTGCCTCTTTCCACGCGTTGCGGACGGCCGTGGTCGCGAGTGCGGCCGACGCGAGCTGGACCGAGGTGCTGCGGATGCTCGCGGCCAACGTCGGCGCGAACTCGGCTGCACTCTTGGGCAACGCGTCGCGCAGTTTGGCGGTCACGTCGACATGGCCGTACAAGGCATCGACAATGGTCTCCGCCAGTGCGTCGCGCACTTGCGGATGGTCCAGCACCGGACCGACGGCGCGGACGTACGAGTCGGTGTTCAAGACGAGCGCACGCAGCCAGAGTGCGACCGCGGAAACCAGCGTGAGGAGGCACGTCATTCCGATGAGGCCGACCGTCGCGACGCGCCTGGCGCTCACGGCCGACGAGGCTATGACGACACCTCGGTGCGCGAGGGGACTGGTAGGGCGGGCCCCGGCCGGCGGGGATTACGGTCTTTCCGCACGAAACCGTTAAGAAAGCCGCGAATGTCACTGTTGGTCCGGCGCACGCTGCGGGGCGCGCCGCTCGGGAGAAGCAAGCCCAATTTCGACCCGAGCACGCCTCCGGGAGAGCGCAGACAGCTGGAAGCTCGACGCCCTGGACCCTGGAGTCGACATCATGATCACCCCGACCTCGTCCGAGGCTCGAGAGCTCATCGGCCTTGCCGAGCGCATGGGCATCCCGACCGAAGATGCCGTTCGCATCGTGCTGCAGCACCTGACCAATCAGGAGCTCTCCGAGGGTCTCATCGACCCCCGCGCATTCCTCAGACTCCTGAGCGCCTAGGCCCGCGCGCAGTAGCGATTCTCGGTCGGGCGAAGGCGTACTGCTGCCGCAACGCGCGCGAGTACGACGCGCACGCGCGTCACC
>DATCCI010000137.1:0-6042 GCA_036511415.1 Acidimicrobiia bacterium | reverse complement strand
TGGAGCGCCTACGCTGCCGCGTCCGCTCATTGACCGGGCAGCCTTCGCTGACGCCGTCGACCGCATTGTCGGCGGTGGTGACCTGGACGGTTTGTGGCGAATCGTAGAGGCCGCAGCGGCCTCAGGTCATGGTGCGACGGTGGTCGTGTCCGCCGATGCGCCGGGCGAGTCGGCCCGTCTCGCTGGTCAGTCCACTCCGATCGGCCCTACTGAGCTCACCGCGCCGGATGTTGCACGTCTCGGAAGGATCGACGGCGCTTTGCTCGTTGATCGGAACGCGATCTGTCATGCGGTGGGAGTGATCTTGGATGGTGATGCGCGTGGGTTTGGTGGTCCGTCTCGTGGGTCGCGGTTCAACTCGTCGGTGCGCTATCAAATGGCCGCGCCGGCGCGTGCAGTAGTTGTTGTCATTTCCGATGACGGTACGATCGACCTCGTCCCGACGCTCCGCCCCAGAGTCACGCGGCGCGAAGTCGCCGAGGTCGTCCAGCGTTTCGTTGACGTCGCATCAGCTGATGAGATAGACGGTGAGCTGTTCGCCCGATCGTACGACGCAGTGCGGGCGATGTCGTTCTATCTCAACGCCAAGCAGTGCGAGACCGTAAACGAGTTGTACGAGGCGGAGCATGACCGCCGATACGCCTCGGGTGGGCTTCGCGTGATCCAGGACCCGCTAGAGCCGAATCCGGAGATGGTCGACGCGTACTTCAGCGACAAGAGCTGACAAAGCTTCGTCGCCCGTGTCGACGCCGCTGTACCACGGCGGCCTCGCGAAGTTTCAGCCTGCCGCCCGCAGAGGCTCCCGGTAATACGGTCTGGCCGTTGTGCTCGACCGCCATCAAGATCCACAGGACATCGATTGGACAACGCCGTCCCCGCGCGTGCCTCGCAATCCGTGGCGAATCCCGCTTCGCGCGTGGTGCCGTGAATGGTGCCGTTCATCCCCGGACTGGAGGGAACGGGAGGGGAGTGGACGTCACGAGCATCACGCGAATTGCCTCGTCAGCCGTACTGCACGGGAGTGGACGGGAGCAGAAGGTACGGCACTGGGCCGGCTCATAACCCGAAGGTCGCAGGTTCAAATCCTGCCCCCGCCACCAAGTAAGTGCAGGTCAGAGGCCCTCCCTCGTGGAGGGCCTCGCTGCGTCTGGAGTGCTTCTACCGGGACTTCTACCGGGTAGAAGTCGGTTGAAGTTCGAGTAGCTCCGCGAAGGTCTCCGCAGCCTCGGCTTGCATACCTGGAAGCACGTGCTGGTAGGTAGCCATGGTGAAGGCGGGCGTCGCGTGCCCGAGACGTTCGCTGACGACCTTGATGGGGACGCCGGCTTTGAGGAGCAGCGTCGCGTGCGTGTGCCGGAGATCGTGCAGTCGGATGCGCGGCAGGCCCGAACGCTTCACCAGCTTCTGGAACGCGTCGGACATCAGGTGCGGGTGAATGGGTCGACCGTCGGCCGTTGCGAACACGTACGCGTCGTCGCCGACGGGTCGCGCGGGTCTTCTCGCGTCGTCGTTCGCGCCATCCCCGGAGAATGTCGACGGTCCGTTGGTCGAGGTCGATGCACCGTCGGGAGGTGCGGGTCTTACCGCGTGATTCGTGGACCTCGTAGCCGACGCTGACGAGCGCTCGGCTCACCGACATCCGCGCGGTGTCGAGTTCGATGTCACCCCGGCGAAGACCGAGGAGCTCCCCGCGCCGCACGCCCGTGTATGCCGAGACCCACAGCGCACTGTGCAACCGGTGGTCGCCGGAAAGGTCGAGAAACGTGCGAAGTTGTCGGGCGCTCCACGCCCGTGGGATCGCGGATGCGAGCGGACGGCGTTTGGGTGCGTGCGCAATTGCGGCCGGATTCGACACGATCATCCCGCGCCGTTGCGCGTCGGTGAGCGCGCGGCGTAACACCATGCGGATCTCGAGCACGGTCTTGCCGTCGAGCCCGCCTGGTCGGACGGTGTTGCCGTCGGCGAGGAGGTTCGCGTAGAGACGCTCGATGTGATCCGGGCGCAGATGCCGGAGCGGCACTTTCCCGATCGCGGCCACGATGTGCAGCTCGATGTTGTTGCGGTAGCTCGCCCATGTGCTCGGCCGTAATGCGACTTGTTTGCTCGGTAGCCACCGTTGTGTGAGGTATACGCCAACGTCACGCTGCTCCGCCGCGCCGCTGGGTCAGGCCGGCTTTCCACTGGCGATCGGGCTCGCCCTTGCCGGCCGCGCGGCGGGCATCGCTCCCCACGATCCCGCGGCGGCCATCGAGCTCTACCAACAGGTGATCGACCTGCTCGAGTCGTCCGGGAATCTACTCGGCGCACAGTACAGCCGCGCCCAGCTCGTCTCCCTGCTCGCGAACAGCGACGAGCCCGACCGTGCGCTCGCGAGCTTCGTGGAAACGGTGAACGCCTGGCGCATCAACGGCGACACCATCCTGGCCGCAGGCATCGGACAGCTGGTCGTGCTGCGCGCTCGTTTGGGCCACCTCCACGGCGCAGTCCAGCTCTACGGCGCAGCGACCCGCTCGGTCATCCTCGATGCCGGGCTACCTGAGTTAGCGGCGGCCATGACCGCCGCGCGCGAAGTCATCGGCGACGACGCGTTCCGCAGCGCCCGCGAGGCCGGCGCCGCACTGAGCTACCAAGCCGCGGGTGACCTCGCCTGCGAACTCATCACCATCGCCCGCGCCAAACTCACTCCAAGCCAGTAGGCCCACTCAACCTCCTGACTCCTAAGAGGTAGAACGCCTAGGTCCCGGCGAACTGGGACACCCGGGTGCATTGTTCTGGGGTGCGCGTTCTGGGGTAGTGAAGCGAGCGGCCGGATCGTGCGGGAGGCGTTGGTGTACACGGGATGGTGCCGCGCGTAGCGTGACCTGTGATGACCCGTCCGATCGAGATCATCTTGATGCGCGAGCTCGCCGGTCATCTCGCGACCCCGATCTTCGTGGTGGACACGGCCGGGGATCTGTTGTTCTACAACGATCCGGCTGAACGATTGTTGGGCAGCCGTTTCGACGAGACCGGAATGATGCCGTTTGCCGAGTGGTCGACGGTATTCGCGCCGACCGACGAGCACGGTGTGCCGATTCCGCCGGACGAGCTGCCGCTGGCGATCGCGGCCCAACAGCGGCGGCCGGCGCAAGGCGGGATGTGGATCCTCGGACTCGACGGAGTCCGCCGTGAGCTCACGGTCACCGCGATCCCTATCCAAGGGCAATGGGGAGATCACCTCGGCGCGGCTGCGATCTTTTGGGAAGCGCAGTGAAGGTCACGGTGTGGGGAACCCGGGGCTCGCAGGCCGCACCCGGACCGGAAACGGTGCGTTACGGCGGGAACACCTCATGCGTCGAACTGCAGGCACTGCCCGACACGCGCGTCGTGCTCGACGCGGGCACCGGTATCCGCCGCTTCGGCACCGCACTGCCGCCCGAGGTGCGCCGCGTCGACGTGTTGCTGACCCATCTCCACCTGGATCACATCCAGGGCCTCGGATTCTTCGCACCACTGTTTCGCGATGGCTTCGAAGTGCACATCTGGGGTCCGGGTTCGGCGACCGCAGATCTGCGCACACGCCTGACCCGTTACATCTCGCCTCCGCTATTCCCCGTTCGGCTGACCGAGTTGGAATGCGACCTGCACCTTCATGACCTGAACGAGGGATGCGTCGAGGTACCAGGCTTCACGGTCCGCGCGGCGCTGGTGTGCCATCCCGGTCCGACAGTCGGCTACCGCCTCGATGGCGAGCACGGCAATCTGGCGTTCCTGCCTGATCACGAACCCGTCCTGGCCTGCGACCGCTTTGCCGATTCGTCCGAATGGTGCTCGGGATTCGAGATCGCGGCCGGGGTCGACGTCCTACTGCACGACGCGCAATACACCGACGCTGAATACCAGGAACGAGTCGGCTGGGGGCACAGCACCCTGAATCACGCGCTCGCGTTCGCACGACGCGCGAACGTCAAGCATCTCATGCCGTTCCATCACGACCCCGCCCACGATGACGATTCCCTCGACGGCTTCTTCGGCGAAACAACAAGCCGCCCCGACGAAGCGTTCACCGTCGAAGCAGCCCGAGAGGGCGCAACATTCGACATCACAGCTCCCAGGAGCGCCTGAAACGACCAAACTGCGCCCCGCACACTTAGTTCGCGACCGCCTCGGTGCCGGCGATCAGGGATACCCCGAGCACGTCGTTCTGGGGCACGCAAAGTGGGACCTTATTCAGGGCGCTCGACGCTGAATCAGGGCTTGGGACGCCCTGGCGGGTGACTCGGACCTTGTCTCGCCCGCTGGGATCATCAATCGGGTCGACGCCCTGTGCGGTCGCTGGCAAGGGCGCCGAGAGCCGGGCTGGCCGTCACGATCGGTTCGTGCGGCACCCGCGTTCGGGGCCTGAGGGCGTTGTTCACGATGCCGCGCTCGTATGTGTCGTGACGCTTAGGTGTGCGCGTATTCCTCGACGACGGGCCGGAGCTCGCTTGGGCTGCAGCCGTGCATGATGACGCCGTCGCAACCCAGCCCGAACTGGTTGCGAACGGCCGCGACGCACTGCGCGGGGCTGCCGGTCGCGCTCGCGGTGAGCCACTCGTCGGGGAGCAACGTCGCGACGTGTTCGAGCTGCTCGGTGGTGCCGATCGTGTCGAGGCCCGGCGTCGACCGCACCACGTCGTCGGCGAGGAAACGCTCGAGGACCGCGGGATCCCAGCCGTTCGTGCGTACGAGGAGCGCGCCGTATCCCTGGAGATACGTGGCGAGCCGGCCGACGGTCTTCAGCAGCCGCACGTCCTGCGGGAGGTGATCGCCGACGGTTGCGAAGCACGACCACACGCGCACCGACGCCGGGTCGCGTCCGGCCCGCTCGGCCGCGTCCTTGACGGTTCGCACACAGCGCGCGGTCGTCTCGTCGGTGAAGTAGGTGTGGAGGATCACCTCGTCGAAGCAGCGGCCGCCGAGCGCGAGCGTGTTCGGGCCGAGCGCGACGATGCTCATCGGCAGGTGCTCGTCGAGCGTCGAGTCGAGGTGCAGCACCGGATACTTTCCGGCCGGGCCGTTGTGTCCGAAGATCACTTCGCCGCGGAACAGGCGGCGCATGATTCCGGCGAAGTCTTCGAGCTCGGCCGTCGTGATGTGCGGGATGCCGTACGCATCCTGCAACACGGGGATGCCGCGCCCGAGTCCGAGCACGAACCTTCCGCCGGTGAGGCTCTGCATCGTGCGCGCGAAGCCCGCGGTCACGATCGGGTGGCGCGTGTTGTGGTTCGTCGCCGCGGTCTGGATGCGAATCGTCTCGCTCACGGCGCCGGCCGCGCCGGACAGCGCGGCAATCTCCTTCTTGTTGTACCGCTCGGAGATGAACGCCGTGCCGAAGCCCATGGCCTCGCCGTCGCGAACCTCGTCGATCAGATCGCGGGACGACTTGGGCTGGCCGGCCAGCACGTAGAAACCCAGTTCGTCGAACATGGAGCCGGATAGTACGGCCCGGATCCATCGCGAGCTCCGCAGCTATGCGCTCGCCAACACCAACAGCGTCCCGCAACCCGCAGCGGAAGTGCAGCCGCACTCGACCTCCATACCCACGAGATGATCGAGATTCTGCTCGCTAGTTCGACGAGAGCGGCGAGGATTTGATCTTGAAACGCGGCGATCGCCCTTCATCCCATACGAGGACCTCGAACCTTCGGTTCGGAAACGAAGTTCGACATAGCCAGCCCCGCGACAGTCGGTTACGTGCCGAACCCGCCCGAACCGAATCGACGCGGCAGCCAGCGCGAACGCCTTCGAGCCGGCGTTCGGTGATACCCCGGTGGCGTTGTTCTGGGGCGCGTGTTAGGGGATACTCGCGTTGTGTCGAGTGGCGGCTGGGCGACGGGGCCGGATGGTGTCTACGCGGAGCTGACGGAGAAGAGGCGCCAGTTGCCGTCGATGCCTTTGAGGTGGTGTTCGCCTCGGTCGGCGAACGGGGCGCTACCGCCGAGAATTGCGTTGCGTGCCGCCCGGGTTTGCGGCACCCACCGGAGCGGAGCATCCTGTGGCTCGATGGGTCTGGCTGAGCGA
>DATCCI010000136.1:0-4642 GCA_036511415.1 Acidimicrobiia bacterium | reverse complement strand
CGCGGAGCTTCGGCTAGTGGAAAGAGTCGAGCACGTCGCGCAGCGTCGTGTCGGCGAGCGAGCTGAGCAGGAGATCGGCGCCCGACAGATCGAGGCGCTCGGTGATCTCGTGCGGCACCGCAATGCACCGCAGCCCGGCGGCCTTCGCGGCCGCGACGCCGTGCGGTGAGTCCTCGATCGCGAGCGCGGCGGCGGGTGCGACGCCGACCGCGGCGCACGCGGCGAGATACGTGTCGGGGGCGGGCTTGCCCGCGATCGAGTCGGTATGACACGCGAGGAACGCGAACCGGTGCAGGAGGCCGAGCCGTTCGAGGTGCGGTTCGACCCACTCGCGCCGGGAGCTCGACGCGATCGCGAGCGCCAATCCGAGCTCATCCGCCTCGTCGAGCCAGGCATCGACCCCCGGCCGCGTCGTCTCGCGCGTGAGCAGCTCGTCGCGCCTGACCCGGCGGCGGGCGTGCATCGCTGCCTCCTCGAACGGGCGCGTCGCCCGGGTCCGGATGAGCTCGACCAGGTCGAGACCTCCCGTGGTGCCGATCTCGGCCGCCCATTCCTCGATCGTCAGCGGAGGGCAGCCGTGGGCCTCGAATTCCTCCTGCCAGGCGACGAAGACCGGACCCTCGGTGTCGAGGATCAGACCGTCGAAGTCGAACACCACCGCTTCGACCGGCGGCCCCTCGACCGTCACGGGCTCGGAACGCCGATCAGCTCGACGAGCACCCCGTCGGGATCGACGACCGTCGCCATCTGCACCGCGCCCATCTGCACCGGGCCCATCTGCACCGGGCCCATCTGCAGAGGCTCGCCCGGTCCGGGAACCACGATCCGGCGCGGTTCTCCTCCGACGTCGAGCGCGCGGAGCCGACCGAGCACCGCCTCGACGTCGACGTAGCACGAGAGCAGGAAGAACCCTCGCGCCGTCACCGGCGGTCCGACCGGTGGGTCGCCGGATCCTTCATCGAACTGCACCAACTCGACGATCCCCGCGTCTGCACGCCCACGGTCACCGAGGAAGACCGACCGCAGACGATTTCCCGGCGCGCCGAACAACGTGCGCCAGTCGCCGTCGAAGTGCATGTCCATGATCACCTCGAATCCGACGCCGTCGCGCCAGAAGCGCAGCGACGCGTCGACGTCGCGCACGACGATCGCGCTGTGATGGACGCGCGCCGTCACCCTTCGGCTCCTTCGATCGACTCCTGCGGATCGATGGGGCTGTGCAGCGAGACACCGCCGTCGGCCGCGACGATCTGGCCGGTCACCCAGTCGAGCCGGCACAGTGCCACCACGACCTGCGCGACCTCGGAGGCCGTCCCCAACCGACCGAGGGCGGCGCGCTTCGCGACTTGCTCGCGATATCCGGCCAGACGATCGGTCGCGGCGAACATGGGCGTGTCGGTGGTTCCCGGCGCGACCGCGTTCACACGGATGCCATGTGCGCCGAGCTCACGCGCGGCCGAGCGCACGAGCTGGCCGAGCCCGGCCTTCGAGACCGCGTAGTGCGCCATCCGCCGCTCGCTCAGGAAACCGGAGATGCTCGTGATCGCCACGATGGCGCCACCGCCTCCGGTCTCGCTGATCGCCCGCGCGGTCTCGCGCAGACTGACGAACGCGCCCCGCAGGTTGACATTCATCACCCGATCCCATTCCACCGTCGTCATGTCGACCAACGCGGCGCTACCGCCCACTCCCGCGCTCAAGACGGCCACGTCGAGCCCGTCGAGCTGATTCACCGCTTCCCGCACACCGGAGACGACGGCCTCCTCGTCACCGACGTCGACCCGCACCGACCCGTCGGCCTCCGGCGCATCGGCCAGATCGAGCGAGACGACGCGTGCGCCCGCCGCGCGCAACTGCGCGACCGACGCCGCGCCGATGCCGCTCGCGCCGCCGGTAACGATCGCGCGCGCGCCTTGGAGATCCATCGAACGACGACGCTAGCGTCCGGCCCGCATGGCTCCCCCGTGGTTCGGCTTGTACCTCCCGCAGGTCCGGATGGGTTTCGATCGGATCCTCGAACGCACGCTCGCCGCCGAGGCGGCCGGCTTCGATTCGGTGTGGCTGATGGACCACTTCGCCGCGCCGATGACTCCGGAGGTCGACACGTTCGAGGGTTGGACCGTCGCGACCGCGCTCGCAGCGCGCACGTCCACGATCCGGATCGGTCACCTCGTGCTGTGTGACCCGTTCCGCCACCCCGTGCTGCTCGCCAAGACCGCGGCATCGTTCGACGTCATCTCGAACGGACGCCTGGAGCTCGGCATCGGGTGGGGCTCGGTCCCCGACGAACTACGCACCTTCGGATTCGGGCCGGAACCCGCCGCGACGCGGGCATCGAAACTGAAGGAGACACTCGAGATCGTCGAGCTGATGTTCTCGGGGGAACCGTTCGACTTCGCGGGCGAGCACTTCACGTTGCGAGGCGCGACCGGACGGCCGACGCCCGCGCAGTCGCACGTGCCCGTACACATCGGTGGCGGCGGACCGAGGCTCACGATGCCGCTCGTCGAACGTTTCGCCGACTGGTGGAACTGTCCCGGCTACGCGCTCGACCGCCTCGACGAGCTCCGCCCGCGCGCGGGACGCGCTCGCGTATCGGTGCAGCATCCGATCGGACTCGCGGCGAACGCCGCGGATCGGGCCGACACGATTGCGACCGTTCACCGGCGTTTCGGTTCGTGGGGAGGAGTGATCGCCGGCACCGCCGAGGAGGTCGCAGGCGCGCTCTCGCACGAGGTCGAACGGGGTGTCGAAGGCTTCGTATGCCAATTCTCCGACTTCGGCACGCCCGAGACCGTCGAGCGGTTCATGCGCGACGTGGTTCCGGCGATGGGAGTCACGGCGCGCGGGCACGACGATACGTGAGCACCGCCGGGATGCCACGACTACGACTACGTTTGCACGCGTGACGACACCGCTGGTCGTCGGCGTACCGCGCGAGGTGAAGACCGACGAGCACCGCGTCGCGATGACTCCCGACGGCGTACTCGAGATGCGCCACCACGGCGTCAGCGTGCTGGTCGAGCACGACGCCGGCACCGGCTCGGGCATCGTCGACGACGACTACCGCGGCGCGGGCGCGGAGATCGTCGACTCCGCCGCCGATGTGTGGGGGCGCGCCGGGCTCGTGATCAAGGTAAAGGAACCGCAAGCCTCGGAGCTCGCGTTCCTCCGGCCGGGCCTCGTGCTGTTCACGTATCTCCATCTCGCCGCGTACCCGGACGTCGCCCGCGCCCTGATCGACTCCCGAACGACGGGCGTGGCGTACGAGACGGTCCAGCTCGCCGGCGGTCAGCTACCGCTCCTCGCTCCGATGAGCGAGGTGGCCGGTCGCATGGCGCCGCAAATCGGCGCGCACTACCTCGAGCGGCGACAGGGCGGGCGCGGCGTGCTGCTCGGGGGTGCCCCGGGCGTGCGGCCGGCGCGCGTGGTCGTGCTCGGCGCGGGCAACGTGGGTTGGAACGCGGCGTGGATCGCGCAGGGCATGGAGGCCGAGGTGCTCCTGCTCGACAAGAACATCGACCGCCTGCGCTGGGTCGACCAGATCCACAAGGGGCGGATCCAGACCCTCGCCAGCAACCGCGCCGCCGTCGCCCGCGCCGTGCGGGACGCCGATCTCGTGATCGGCGCCGTCCTCGTACCGGGCGGTCGAGCTCCGGTGCTCGTCAGCGACGACATGCTCGCGTCCATGCGGCCCCGGGCGGTGATCATCGACTGCGCGATCGACCAGGGTGGGACGATCGAAGGCATCCACGAGACGACGCATACCGATCCCGTCTTCGTCCGCCACGAGGTGCTGCACTACGCCGTGGGCAACGTCCCGGGCGCGGTGCCCAACACGTCGACCTACGCGCTCACCAACGCGACGCTGCCGTACGCCGTCGACCTCGCGACGGGTGGAATCGAAGCCATCGCCGCCGATCCTGCACTTGCGGGCGGCGTCAACACACTCAACGGGTCGGTGACGAACGCGGCGGTGGCCGAAGCGCTCGGCGCGCCCGCGGCAAGTATCGCCGAGGCCCGCTAACCCTTCACCCGTTAACCCTTGGAGTGGGGCGCGCGGGCAGCGGCGTCGCTGCCGGCCGGCTTGGCGAGGCCGTCCAGCGACTCGGGCGCCTGCTTCGGAGCCTGCGCGGCGTCGCGATTCGCCTGCTGCAGTTGAGCGAAGATCTCCTCGCGGTGCACGTCGATCGATCTTGGCGCCTTGATACCGAGGCGCACTTGGTCACCGCGCACCTCGAGCACCGTCACGACGATCTCGTGCCCGATCATGATGCTCTGGTTCGCACGTCGCGTGAGCACGAGCACGAGGTACCCCTTCCATGGCAGCCGCCGAAGCCGCAGGGCCGAAGCATACGCGCATATCGCGCGCGAGTGCGCGTTTGCTACGCGTGCGGAAAGGCCGTCAACACGTTCCGTGGTTGCGTCGCGACCAAAGTCGCACGCGATCTCACCTCGCGATGGATCACTCCGCGATGGATCAGGTCCCGATGGATCAGGTCGCGATGGCCAACGGTGCGCGTACGCTGTATCCCGCGCTGGGCAACACGACCTGCGCGGCTTCGTGGGTGAAGCGGTTCACGACGATCGGGCCGAGCAGGTTGAGCGTGGAATCCTCCAGCCGTTCGCGTAGCGTGACGAC
>DATCCI010000135.1:0-6418 GCA_036511415.1 Acidimicrobiia bacterium | reverse complement strand
CCGACGTGATGTCGAGATCGTCCACGGGTCCTACGCTAATCGGCCGCGCGAACTCGAGGCCACGGTCGGCGAGCTACTCGCAGAAGGTGAAGGGGCGAACGACGGGGCGCGCGGGGAAGGGTGCGGGAGCGCGCGCAACATGCAGTTCCAGGCCCGACACTTGGATCACCAACAACTTGCCCCTCGAGGGTGCAAAGACCACCCCGCCCGCGGCGACCGTCCCGTCAGGTGGCCGGTAGGTGATCGCCACCGACTCACGCAGGACGTACACCGCACCCTTGGCGGGGTAGAGGACGAGCGCATCGTCGTAGCGCCGACAGACGACGTGAGCGGGCGGCGCCGCACCGAGCTGCTCGACGCCCAAGCGAACGACGACCTCGTCGAGTCGTGACGTCGTGAGCGCAGGCGGCGGCGGGAGTCGGCCCGAGTCGCGGGCATCCACGAGGAACCCGACGGAGGGATCCTTTTCCCGAGAACTCGCGATCTGCGGCTGGAGCTTGCGCGACACGTGATCGACAAGCGGCGAGTAGGCGATGCCGAGCGTGATCTGTTTTTCGTATGCATACCTGCCGATGGGACCATGAAAGTCGAGCCCGTTCGGCGACAGACGCGCCGCGAGCTGCGGCTCCGGGAACTTGCCGATGTTTGCGGGTATTGCGCTCACGATCAGTAGGCCGACGACCGGCGCGATCCTGCGCCAGTGCCGCGCGACCGCCTGCGCGGCCACGGCAAGCGCCGGCAAGGTGAACGCGGTCGCCATACTCACGTATCTGCTCGACGCGGCGGCGTTGCCGGCCCAATAACGCTGCGAGCTGACGATCGCGAAGAGTGTGGGGGCGCCCAGCAGCAGGGCTGCGGGAGCCGATGCGCGCCTACGGAGCTCCGCGAGATCGAGGGGCCGCCAAGCGATGACAAGTCCGACGACGAGCAGCACGGCAAGCGCGATCGCTACTTCGCGATAGTTGCCGATCGCTACGAAGACGCCACGCTCACCGGTGAGGTTCCATTGGAACGCGTATTTCAGCGGGTTGTCGGGAAACGGAATCGTGAGCCAGTTTCGCTCGGCCTGGTACCACGCGCCGTACATCACAGCCAACGGCGCGGTATGTAAGGCGGCCATCCGCCATCCGCGACGGAACAGAACGGCAAATCCGACAATGATGACCATGATCGTCCCGACGCCGGACGCCGTCAGGGCCAGCGCTCCGCAGACCAGGCCGGCGGCGTCGCGTCGCGTGAACGGCCCGTCGTGATCCGCGCACAACAGGTGGCCGATACCGAACAAGAGCGAGCCGACCATGCTGATCTGCACGCTCAACAGGATGTTCTCACTGCCGGGACCGAAGAGAACGAACACGCTCGCGGTAATCGTTGCAAACCACGGACCGACGCCCGCGCGCCGCATGATCACGCGAAGCAATACGGCAAGCGTGAGGTGCATGAGGATCGTGCAGACCTGAAACGGGCCGTAGTTCAGACCGAAAGCCCAATACAGAAAATGGTATGCAAGCAGCGGGAACGTCGACCAGTGCCCGTTCTGCGGACGAAAGAGCCCATCGCCGCTCCTCCACCTGCGAACCAGCAGGCCAAAGTCATCTGAATAGAACCAGTAGTTGCGTCCGAGCCGAACCAGGACGAAGAAGGCAACCGTCAGGTAGACCGAGAAGGCCACCACCGCGAGCCGCGCGGTACGCGACGTTGGATCCTTCCAGACCGACGATTCATTCGGGGTGGTCGCCTCCGCGACCGTCTCGACGGAGCTCGGCTCGACGGAGCTCGGCTCGACGGAACCCGGTTCGCCGATTCCTCTCACCCTGCGTCGCCCATCAAGGACGCGCGACCACGGACGGGGGCAAGACGGCCGGCATTTGAAAAGGGATCGGGTTCGTCACCTATGCACCAGGCCTCGGTCGCGACTTGCGCGTCAGACCCATTCTTCCTGATCGTCTCACCTCTGCCAGTTGTATCCGTTGGTGTAGGTGAGTCTTGCGAGCGTGTTCTGTCCGGCGGCATCGGGGTGGAGGTAGTCGACGGTCGAGATCTCGCTCGGTGTCCATTGATGGGCGAACACCGAACCCTTGTCCGTCTTGCAGCCGGCGTGCTGCGCGCAGACCGCAGCGAGTGCGCCGTCGAGATCGATGATGCGTTGGCGAACCCGTACGCGGCGGGCGACGTCGGCCGGTGCCATCGAGGTGGGATTCGCGAACATCGACCCGCACCCGAACCCCGCCCACGCCGCGGGCGCCGCCGGGTTGTCCTTGCCGATGAACCAGATCCTGTACAGATCCGGGATCGATGCCACGAGGACCTTCGCCTTCGGCAGTCCGGTGGTGAGCGCGTTCATCGCCGCCCGGAACCGAGATCTGAACGTCGCGACCGGCGTCATCTGCGCCTCGGTCGCCGTACACACGTCGTTGGCACCCATCAGGATCGTCACGTACTGCACGTGTTTGCCGACCGCGCTGTTCACTTGCCCGGCGAGCCCTGACATCGGCGTACCCGGCACGGCGTAGTTGAACGCGTGGCCGCTCATCGCCGGATTGATCGCGAGTATGCGCTCGTATTGGCTGTTGACGGTCGTGCCCGTGGACCACGACCCGGCCGGGCAGGTCGTGAACGCGCCGCAGACGTTCCAACCTGCTGTCAACGAATCACCGAGGGCGGCCATCGAATCGGGGATCGCCGGCACGCAGCCCGGGTCTCGGGTGACCTCGTAGTCGGTTGTCGTCCTTCCGATCGTCCAGGCGAACCGGACGTGGGTGTGCCGCGAGCGCGAATCGGGCTGCAATGTCACGCCGAGCGGCTGGGTGAGGAAGTGGTACGTCCGCCCCCCGAACTTCCCACCATGAAGCGTTGTGAACGAACCCGTCGCGAGCGTGCCGGTCCCGGTCTGATTCACTCGCCAATGCACGACGATGCCCGCTGGGAAATAGTTGTAGCCGACGTGCAGGTTGATGCACGATTTCAGAACCACGTCGAAGATGTTCGGTGGATGCGCTACGCCGTTGTTGACGGACCCTCCGCTTCCGGTGGCGACAACGGTGTCCAAGCTGCCGGGCGGAGCCGGAGCAGTCGGGGGCGCGGCGCTCGCACCGGCGCTCGACCAGGGAGCAAGGCCGACCCCGAGCGCCATTGCGCCAACCGCGAAGGCGCGGGTGAGGCTCATCCGGCGATGCACGACCATCCTCGCCTTCTCCGGTGGTGCTCGCGCGCACCGCCCGGCCGTCCGTCAGAAGCTGGCGTCGACCCGCCGACGCCACCTCTAGTCGCGGAGGCCGGGACGGTCAAGCCGTGCGCAGAGACCTGGCGAATGGCACCCACGTACTGAATGTGGCGCATTCCGGTCAGAAGAGGCATCCGCCCGAACGGTGTCCGTCCGTCCGGGTTGCCGCGGCCTGCAGAAGCGGCCCTCGCCACGTTGCGAGGGCCGGATCTGTCACGCGTTCAATCATTGGGCCCGACGCGCGGTCGGGTCCGCTCAATACATCGGTCTCGCCGGCACGGTGCTTGAGTACGCACAACCGACGCACACAACGGCCGCACCACATCTTCGTCAACCAGGACTTCACGGCCGTCGGCGCCAACTAGCTGGATAGTTACCCCGAAGCCATGCCGACGATCGGCATATTGAGCGCGATGGAGCCGGTCGACCCGTGGAAGACCGCGCCGCCGAACGAGAAGATCCCGTGGCGGCAGACTACTTCCGGTGCAGCGCGTCCTTGGCCTTGTCGACCACGTCTTCGACCTTGCCCTCGACGTCGTCGATCACCTCTTTGACCTTGTCCGTCGCGTGGCCGACCTTCTCTTTCGCCTCACCCGCGCGACGATCAGCCTTGCCCTCGGATTCGAGGTCCTTGTCGCCGGTGAGACTTCCGGCGGCCTCTTTGACCTTGCCTTTCACCTGATCAGATTTTCCACTCATCGTGTACCACTCTTCCCAAACATCGGCTATGCCCACACTCCGAATGTGGTGCAGGCCCAATTTGGTGCATGCGACTCGGGTCCCGAAAGGGGCATTAGTCCTCGTCACGACCGACCACCGAGAGTTCATCACGAAGGACCAGCGAGAGCGCCTTTCGCGACCGATTCTCAGGACACGGGCTCGTCACCGGCCCAGCGACCTCGGCCCGGTAATCTTCGAGCGTGGCGGACGTTCCCTTTTCGACCAAAGTCGTACGAGTTGACGGTGCGACAGTGATCTACGTCCAGGGCGAGATCGACATGGCGACCGCCGAACGGCTGCGCGACGCGATCGAACCGCACATGGGTCCGGACCAAGCGATCGTCCTCGACCTCTCCGGCGTCGAGTTCATGGACTCGGCGTGCATCAAGGTGTTGGTCCAAGCGCGAGGCAAGCTCACCGCAGACGGCGGTTCGCTCATCCTGCGTAATCCATCTCCCGCAGCGCATCGGCTACTCACGATCACAGGTGTTGAGTTCATCCTCGCGGAGGACGCCGAAGAGCACCCTCAATCAAACTGAGCCACTACCGTTTGATCAGAAGGTGTCGCTGCGCTTGAGGCGTGATGGGCGGCCGTCGGGGTCGAGCACATGTGTGTGCGTCCAGTGGACGATTCCATGTTGTGCGACGTCGACTCGTTCGACCACGTGGGCTCTCAAGTGTCCGGGTGGGCGGGGACCGTGCTCGCCTCCGCGATGCCACGCGTCAAGGGTCTCGGCGCTCATTCGAAGTGCGTCGAACCAGTGTCGCGGTTCGATCATCGCGTCGGCGTCGACCGCGCCGCGCGTGTGTTCGCATGCGAGGCGAAGGCGCGTGTCGCGAGCGAGCTTGCGAGCGCCGTCGCCGACGCCTCCGGGGTCGCGGGGTTCGCGCTCGTCGTACGTCTCGTCGTACGTCTCGTCGACGATGGCGCACGAGATCTCGGAGTCGTGGGTCCATGATCTCCGGTTGAGGTTGTCCGAACCGACGGCGAGCCAGATGTCGTCAACGACGCAGGCCTTGGAATGCACGTAGACGGCGGTCCCGTCTTCGCGCTCGACGTCGTAGATCGCGACGCGGTCGCCGCCGGCTGCGTACAGAGCATCTTGGACGCGCTGACGTCCGAGCACACTCGCAGCTCCCGAGATCCGGCCGTCGGGATCGGGGTGGCGGGGGATGACGATTACGACCAGGAGCTCGGGCTCGCGCCGCAACGCGTCGCAGATCACGCGGGTCGCGTGAAACGACCACAGGTACTGGTCTTCGAGGTAGATCAAACGGCGCGCGCGCCCGAACGCCTTGACGTACGCGCGGGCAATGCTGCGTTCTCCTTCGGGCGCGAACGGGTACCTCTTGCGGCGCACCGGATACGTTCGCAGCACCTGCACCGCGTGCGGACCCAACCGTGGTGGATCGAGCGCGCGACAGTCGTCGACCGCGTTAGCCAGGTCAGATAGCAAGCGCGCGAGAACGCACGGTGCGAATGCGGCACGAGACAACCGTTCGCAGTTCAACATTCGCTGTCATCGCGCTGTCACGGCGCGTCCGTAGACAGCTGTTGATTGGTTTGACTCCGCCGCGCGGTGAACGCACGATCCGCGCGACAGAGAAAGTGGCCGCCGCGCAGCGGGAAACTGCCGGCGGCCAGGCCAGCACCCTGACGAGAGGATCCTGACGGTGATGAAGACTACGACCCATCCGCAGATTTCCGTAGACGACCTCACGAAGCTGTGCGAGATGGCAACGCTCGCGCAGATCCTCGAGGCCGGCGAGCTCGGAGACGATAGCGAAGGGCCTCCCGTTCTCAACCTCGACGGCGCAGTCGACCGATGGGGCGACCTGCTCCACGAACTTCGAGCGAAGTACGGCCAGGAGCTCACGTCAGAGGCCGACTTGGTGGGTTCGGCGTACATGACGGGTGAATCACAGCGGTCGTTCCTGCGCGGGCTCGTGTACGGGCGCGCGTTGGGAGCCGGCGACCTGATCGACGACGAGGTGGTCACGACGACCGTCGACGCGCTGACCTCACCCCTCGCGTACTTTGTTGTCCCGCCCTGACCCGCGGTGCGCGCAGCCCTACTCGTCGTCGAAGCGGATCAAGTGGTGGACGATCCCGGCCGCGACCTGTTCGAGGGTCATGTGGCTCGTCCGGGCGCGAGCGTTCATCACGATTAGGGCCTCGTCCACGGTGCAGTTCACCTGGGCGGAGACCATCCCTTGCGCCTGCGCGACCTCGGCGCTGTGTCCTGATCCGTTCACGGTGTCCACCAGACGCAGTACGCCAACGCGTGCAAGACCCAAATCCGGACCTCTCAAGCCTGCGCCCGTACGCTCCACGAAAGTGTGACATCGGACGCGACGATGCCTCCCGGGCGGGATGGGAGGCATCGCCTGTGTTCGGTGTCTGTCTGGACCATCGTGAGCGCGTACAAGCCGCGTAGGTATCGGTCAGGTGACCAGTTATCAACGGGTGGTCAG
>DATCCI010000134.1:0-2115 GCA_036511415.1 Acidimicrobiia bacterium | reverse complement strand
CCGGTCGGGCCGCGCCCGGAACGCGGGTGCTGGCGTGCGCGGGTCCGGGCGTCGTCGAGGCGTTGGAGGAGCGAGGCTTCGAAGTCGTCGATACCGCGACCTCCGACCTCGCGGCGGTGGTGGTCGGCTGGCACCGCGACTTCGACTTCGAGCGGCTGCGGCGAGCGGCCGACGGCGTGCGCTCCGGCGTGCGTTTCGTGGCCACGAATCTCGATCCGACCTATCCCGGTGCCGAGGGACTGTTGCCGGGCGCGGGCTCGCTCGTCGCCGCGGTGGCCACGGCCGGCGGCCGGCGCCCCGAGGTCGCGGGAAAGCCCGAGCCCCCGATGGCCGCGCTGGTGCACGCCCGCTGCGACCACCCCGTCGTGATGATCGGCGATCGGCCGTCGACCGACGGTGCCTTCGCGACGCAGCTCGCGGTGCAGTTCGCGCTGGTGCTGTCGGGCGTCGCGGGCACGGCCGGCGAAGAGCCGGTTCCCGATCCGCCGCCGGCGTTCGTCGCTCGTGATCTGGCCGAGCTCGCGCCGATGCTGGTCGGCGCGTTCGGCCGGGCGTCTCAGTAGGCGTCTCAGTAATCGAGTCGGGGCGACCGCGCGTGGCGGCGGAAACCGGCGGCGCGCGCGAGCACGAACGCGACGAGCATGCCGAACACGAAGCCGCCGATGTGCGCGAGTGTGGCGATCCCACTCGAGGACTGCGTGAAGATCTGCAGCACGAACCAGAGTCCGAGCACGACGATGGCGGGGAGCCGTACCGGAAAGAATACGAGGACGATCGGGATGAGGGTGAGCACGCGGGCGCGCGGGAACCACACGATGTACGCGCCCATCACGACCGCGATCGCGCCCGACGCGCCCAGGAACGGCGTCGTGGAGTCGAGATTGCCGAGGATGTGTACCGCCGACGCGACGGCCCCGCCGACGAGGTAGAGCACGAGGAACCAGAACCGACCGAGCCGGTCCTCGACGTTGTTGGCGAAGATCCACAAGAAGAGCATGTTGCCGAGCACGTGCAGGATCGACCCGTGGAGGAACATCGAGAACGCGACGGCGAGCCAGACGTTCTTGTTCGGGAAGGCGCGCTGCGGCTCCGCGATCCCACTCGCCGGGACGGCGCACGCGGTGGGGCTCGTGACCGTCCCGTCCGGAACGAGGACGAGGGGCTTGCCGGTGCGAACCTCGCAGGGCACCCCCGCCCAGCGGTAATCGAACAAGGCCTCGGCGTTCGCGTCGCCGTGCTTGGGGTACTGCACACCGAAGTAGATCGCGATGTTGACGGCGATCAGCAGGATCGTGACGATCGCCCGCCGCGCGGTCGGGTTGTCGTCTCGGATCGGGATCACGGCGGGACCGTACCGACGGTCCGGGACCCGTTCTCGTGGTTGGCCCGACCGGTTCCCGCGGTTCGGTAGCCGCCGCAGGCCGTAGGCTGGCGAACCGACCGCCCGTTGTGCGCGCTCCGCGCGCCCGCATGGAGAGGCTGCGAACCATGCCGCCGAAGATCCCGACGATGCCGCAGGCCTCCGACTGGAGACGTGTGCTCGAGACCGGCATGCAATTCACCGAGTTGCGGCGTTCCCAGGCCCGGGCGATCGTCTCCGACCTCGTCGCGCAGGGCCATCTCGCCCGCGAGCAGATGACCTCGGCCGTCGACGAAGTGCTCGAGATGAGCCGGCGCCGCAGCGAGGAGCTGCGCAAGGTGGTGCAGAAGGAGGTGCAGCGTCAGCTCGGTTCCCTCGGTCTCGCCACGAGAGCCGACCTCGTCGCGCTCGAACGCCGGCTGACGCGGGCGAGCCGCGAGACGAAGAAGTCCGGGGCGTCGAAGTCGAAGAAGTCCTCGTCCTCCAAGAAGGCCGCGCCCAAGTCGGCGGCCAAGGCAGGCTGACCGGCGCGTGCGGCGGCGGCTCGACGTCGAGCTCGTGCGGCGCGGCCTCGTGCCCAGCCGCACCCGGGCGGTGGAGGCGATCGACGCGGGGCGCGTGCTCGTCGGCGGAGCGCCGGCCTCGACGCCGGCCCGTCAGGTCGACGGGGGAGAAGCGATCGCCGTCCTGGCCGAGCAAGGTTCGTCCTACGTTTCGCGGGGTGGCCACAAGCTTGCCGGAGGGCTCGACGCGTT
>DATCCI010000133.1:0-2444 GCA_036511415.1 Acidimicrobiia bacterium | reverse complement strand
AACGAGAAGGTGAAGGTGCTGAAGTCGATTCACACACCCGGCCCGAAGTCGGTGGTGCGCGGCCAGTACGGCCGCGGCTACGTCGAGGGCGACGAAGTGCCGGCATACCGCGAGGAAAAGGGCGTCGCACCCGACTCGATGACCGAGACCTACGTCGCGGCGAAGCTGTACGTCGACAACTGGCGCTGGGCCGACACGCCGTTCTACGTGCGCATGGGCAAACGGCTCGCCCGCCGCGAGACGACGATCGCGATCCAGTTCAAGCGCGCGCCGCATCCGCCCTTCGAGGAGTCGTCGGCCGAGGGGTTGCGCCCGAACGTCCTGCTCGTGCACGTGCAGCCGGACGAAGGCGTCTCGCTCGCGATCGGCGCGAAGGTGCCGGGGCAGGGAATGTCGATCCGCACGGTGCACATGGACTTCCTCTACGGCGGGACCTTCCGGACGGGCATGCCGGAGGCGTACGAGCGGCTGATCCTCGACACGCTGCTCGGTGACGGGACGCTGTTCACGCGCGCCGACGAGGTGGAGGAGCAGTGGCTGCTCGTCGACACGATCGTCGCCGGCTGGCAGCGCGACCGGCCCGGCTTCCCGAACTACGCGGCCGGCACGTGGGGACCGCCGAGCGCGGACGATCTGATGCACCGCGACGGGCGGTCCTGGCGGCGGCATTGAGCGCACCGCTCGACCTCGAGCACTGGGCCGGCGAGAACATCAAGCTCGCCGACGTCGACACGGCGCTGGCGCAGCTGCGCGTCGGTGTCGCGCCCGCCGGCGGACCGCCGGACCTCCGCACGAGCGTCATGACCCACATCGCCTGGGTGCCGGCCGACTGGGAAGCGCAGGCCCGCGCTGCACTCGCCGGCATGGGCGAGCGCCACCCGTCGCGGGCGATCCTGCTGTTCCCGGACCCCGACTCGGGCGTCGACTCGATCGACGCCGACGTATCGCTCGAGCGCTACGCGATTCCCGACGCCGACCGCAACATCTGCTCCGAGGTGATCGAGCTGCGCTTGCACGGGAAGCGCGCGAAGGCGCCCGCGAGTGTCGTCTCGCCGCTCCTCATCTCCGACCTCCCCGTATTCCTTCGCTGGCGCGGCGAGCCCGTGTGGGAGTCGCAGGAGCTCGAGCAACTCGTGCGCATCACCGATCGGATGATCGTCGACTCGACCGAGTGGGACGACCTGCCCTATCCGTACACACGGCTTGCGCAGCTGTTCGAGCGCACGGCCGTCTCCGACATCGCGTGGGCGAGGACGTCGCGCTGGCGCACGATCCTCGCGTCGCTCTGGCCCGACATCGCCGGCGTCAGGACGATTCGCGTGCGCGGGACCGACGCGCAGGCGCACCTGCTCGCCGGCTGGCTCCGGTCGCGGCTCGATCGGCCCGAGATCGCGCTCGAGCACGTCGAGGCGGAGCGTCTCGAAGGCATCGACCTCGACGGCGAGCCGGTGGCGTTCCCGCCCGGCGATCCACCGGCGCCGAGCGACGTGCTGTCGGACGAGCTCGACCGGTTCACGCGCGACCCGGTGTACGAAGCCGCGGTCTTGGCAGCTACCCCGTAAAGACACCGCGCTTCGCGCTCGTCAAGGGCGGTTGAGCCGGCCGAGCACCTCGTCGTGCAGGACGCCGTTCGTCGACACGAGCTGCTCGTTCGGTCGAGCAGCTCCGCCGTCGGGCGTGCCGGCCCGCCCGCCCGCCTCCTCGACGACGATCGTCAGCGCGGCGTAGTCCCAGATTGCGAGGCGCGCGTCGACCGCCGCGTCGAGCGCGCCCTCGGCGACGAGCACGTGCTGCCAGAAATCGCCGATGCCACGGGCGTGCCAGACCGTCGACTCGAATGCTGCGAGATCGGCGGCCTCGGTGCACGAGACGGCGGCGTCTCCAAGTGCGGTGACGCGAGACACCTCGATCCGCTCGCCGTCACGCCATGCGCCCTCGCCTCGCGCCGCCCACCAGCGGTGTCCGAGCGCCGGCGCCGAGACGACGCCGCATACGACGGCGCCGTCGCGCTCGAGCGCAATCAGGGTCGCCCAGACCGGCAGCCCGCGCGTGAAGTTCCTCGTGCCGTCGATCGGGTCGACGATCCAGCGGACATCGCCGCCGTCGTCACCCTCTTCCTCACCGAGCACGGTCTCGCCGGGACGCTCGGCGGCGATGCGCTCGCGCAGCGCACGCTCGACGGCGCGGTCGGCGTCGGTCACCGGTGTGAGATCGGGCTTCGTCTCGACGCGCAGATCGTCGGCGCGGAAGCGTGGGAGTGAGATCGAGTCGGCGAGCTCGGAGAGCTCGAGTGCGAATGTCAGGTCTGCGCCGATACGAACGACGCTAGCAGTGACCTGAAACGGCTTGCGCGCCCCCGGCGTACTTCGCCGTCGCAGTCGCAACGGTCACCTGGGCACAGAAGCCGGTGCTCGTCGCGCTGACGATCTTGATGCGCTGATCGA
>DATCCI010000132.1:0-10019 GCA_036511415.1 Acidimicrobiia bacterium | reverse complement strand
GCCCCAACCAATGGACCAACTACCTGATCAAACCTACCTAATGAAACGACGCCGCAACTGAGTGAAGCGTTCGCCTTGGCTTCTCAGCGTGCGCTCAAGATACGGTTCCCGTGTGCTATTTCGGATCCTCGGTGAGGTTTCCGTTGTCGGCGACGACGGCGAGGTGATCTGTGTCGGTGCGCGCAAGCAGCGCGCGCTCTTGGCGCTGCTCGTCTTTAACGCGAATCGCGTCGTAGCGCGCTCTGTGGTCGTCGATGCACTCTGGGCAGACGCTTTGCCACTCGATCCGAAATCGGCGCTGCAGGTGGTGGTTTCGCGGCTGCGCGCTGCTCTGGGATCGCACGGGAGCCGCGTTGTGGCTGAGGCCGGCGGGTATCGCCTCGACGCCGGGCCCGAGGAAGTCGATTTTCTCCAGGCTGAGTCACTCTTAGGTGACGGGCGGTTGGCTCTCGCCAACAGCGAGGGAGCACGGGCCGCCGATGCCTTCGACCGTGCGCTCTCATTGTGGACCGGCGATGCGCTCCAGGATCTCGAAGACTTCTCTTTCTCACTCACAGCCGCTCAACACTTGCACGACCTTCGCATGATGTTGGTCGAGGCGCGCAACAACGCGTTTCTCGCGGATGGCCACCACCTGCAAGTGCTCGCCGACGTCGATTCGTGGGTGGCGGTGGAGCCGTTCCGTGAACACTTACGCGCGCAGCAGATCGCGGCCCTGTACCGCGCCGGGCGTCAAGGCGACGCGCTGCGAGCGTGCGAATCCCTGCGCAAGGCCTTGCGTGATGAGCTCGGGTTGGAACCCTCGGCCCAGATACAAGACCTCGAGCGTCGGGTGTTGGATCAGGATCCCAGTCTGGTCGCGACGGACGCCGGGTTCATGACGCCGCTTCCGGCATGGACGGCAGAGAGCTTGACCTTCATTGGCCGCGAGGCGGAATGCAAGCAGGTGTTGGCGCGGCTCGCGGAAGCGGTCGACGGCGACACCCGCTTCGTGCTGGTCGAGGGAGACGCGGGTATCGGAAAGTCAAGACTCCTGGTGCATATCGCGCGACTGGTCGCGCGAGACGCGATCGTCTTACCAATTCATATTCATGACGTATTCAGTCCTGCGCTCCACACCGTCGCCCGCGTCGTTGCGGAAGCCACCCTGGGGTTGTCTGATGACGAGCTTTCGGTCGTCGCCCGCAACCTTGCCGGCGTTGCGCCCGACGTCGCAACCATGCGCGAGGTGGCGTCTGCGCTGGTAGCCGGAGACCCGATGGACGGCCTGTACCGCGACGAGGACGTTCTCAGGGACGCGGCCCGGTGGATAGCGGCTCTTTCGGCCAAGGCCCCTGTCGTCCTCATGTTCGACGATCTCGATGGCGCCAGCACTTCGGTCCTGCATGTGATCGGACAGCTCGCCACGTTGTCCATGCCCAAGCGTGTCTTGGTGGTCGCGAGCGTCCGTAGTCACTTCGAGCGCTCGTCGGCGCCAGTCGCGCGGATGACTGAGACACTCGAACGGCTCGGTCTCGTCGATCGGATCGCGCTCGGGCCATTGAACGGAAGTGACATCGACGACCTGCTCGAGCGAATGCACGTTGCGCCACGAGCCGAACTCGCCCGCCGGCTGCACGAACTGACCGCGGGTAACCCCCTCTTGCTCGCAGAGCTTCTCAGCATCGGGCCGCCAGAACGTGTCGTCGGCGAGTGGTCGTCGCCGCCGCGCATTCGTGACATCGTCCGGAAGCGGACGGCCGAACTTGGTCGCGCGACATCTGAGATCCTCAAACACGCGGCGTTGTTCGAAAACGATTTCACTGTCGAGCTCCTTGCCGAGACGACGGGGACGAGCACGGGCACGACGGCAACTCTGATCGACAGAGCCGTCGATGCGCACGTACTCCAACCGAGCACGATTCACTCATACCGATTCGCGCACCAGCTTTTCCGGGACGCGCTCGTAGCCGATCTGTCCGCAGGTCAACGCGCCGACGGTCATCGGCGAATCGCATGCTCGCTCGAGCGCCGCGAGTCATCGCCGGAGCTTCTCGCGGCGCACTGGAGTGCCGCTTCGGGCCCCGATGTAGGCCCCAAGGTCATGAGTTACGCGCGAGTAGCCGGTCGCGAATCTCTGCAAATGTTCGAGCCGAGCGCCGCGGTCAGATGGTTCGAGCTCGCGCTCGCGTATCTCTCCGACGATGCCGACCGTGGCTCACTGCTCGCCGAGCTCGCCGAGGCGCAACAGTTCGCAGGCGACCCGCGTTGCATCGCGACGCTGCAAGAGGCTGTTGGTATCGCACTCGCCAATAGCGACGACGAGCTGACGTTGGAGATCGTCCGCGTGACCACTCCGGGCTGGTCAACCTTTCCGGGAGTCACGGGTGCCGATACACGGCAGCTTCTCGCTCGCGCGTTGGAGATCGTCGACGATGCCGCGACGCGCAGCCGCGTTCTCACACGCCTGGCCATCGATCTGAGTTTGCGTGATGCGGTCGGGGCTGAACGAGCGGCCGACGAGTCCGTAGCGCTCGCTCGCGAAAGCGGCGACCGTACCGCTCTACTCGAGAGTCTCTTGCGGCGCGCGTCCTTTTCGCTCACACCGCAGAGCCTCGCAGCTCGTCGATCCGTGCTGCGCGAGGTCTTGGACCTGAGCTCCCGCGCCACCGATTTAGCCACGCGCTATTTCGCGCTCAGCGCGAGTGTTATCTCAGCGATTCAAGCCGGCGATCTCGCCGAGGCTGACATCTCCGCCGCCGAAGGCGACACGATTGCCGCGAGCTATGACCTCGCGCCGCTGCGGTGGAGCTCGCTGTTGCGGGGCGCCTGGCGCGCCGGACTCCAGGGTCGCCTCGAACGGGCCGAGGAGCTGATCGACGAAGCGTGCGAGTTCGGCCAAGCGCATGGGATTTCGCATGCCCCGGAGTCGGCGCGCCTGCAGCGCGCCGCGCTGCGATGGCAGCAGGGCCGCACTGCGGAGCTCCTGCCCGCCGCGCGCGCGGCGTGTGACACGTACGCGGCAGGCTTTCCGGGTATCGCGCTCCTGCTCGCGCGAGTGCTCGCGGAGCATGAGATGTTCCACGGCGAAGCACGCGCCCTCCTCTCGCGCATTGCCGAGAACAATTTTGCGGGGCTGCCGCCGGGGACGTTCTGGTCGTCCGCGCTCGTCGTCAGCGCGGAGACCGGACGCATCCTCGAAATGCCGGAGGTTTGCCGGACCATTCGAGACCTGCTGATGCCGTTTGCGGACCAGGTCGCGTTCATGGGCGTCTGGGTAACGGCACCGATCGCCTACGGTGTCGGGATGGCGGCGATCGGCTGCGGTGACCGTCGTGCGCCACAGTTTCTCGAGCAGGCCGCAGAAATCGCCGAGGGCCTACACGCTCCGATTCTCGCGGCCCGCGCTCGAAGTGCTCGTGCGGGCATCATGTAGCTGAACCGGTGGAAGAACGTTCGTCGTGCACCGCGCGGGAGAAGCGGCCACGGAAGCGGACCGGGTCGGGAGCCGGGTAGGTTGCTTCGGCTGTGAGAGTCGCGGCGGCCTTCGTGGCGATTGAGGTGGAAACGTATGGCACGCGTCGAACGCCATGATCCGTTCGGCGGTGCATATGGAGCGGCACTTGCGGTAGAGGCGGGCGACTTCATGTTCACGTCGGTATCGGGGGTTGTCGCGTTGCGGGAAGGGATTCCTGTGTTCGCCGACACCTTCGACGAGCAGTTGATACTCGCCGGCCGTCACGCCGCGACCGAGCTGGCCGGGTTGGGTTTCGCCACTGGGGACATCGTCGATGCGATGGTCTTCGTGCATCCGTCTGTAGAGATTGATCCCGGCCTATTGCTCGACGAGTTGTACCTACATGTCTTCGGCGAGACTGCGCCGACGTTGACGATCACGCGTGCTGCCTCGATCTACGACGCCTCCTTGATAGTCATCAAGATCACGGCGTTCAAATCAAGTCGTTGAACGATCCGCGACAACGCCCGCAGCGTTAGGGCCTACAGCACGATCGTTGAGTATCCGTTCATGGCGCCGTTGCCTGCGCCGATCCAGAGGAAAGCGATGAGATCTCCGTCGCGGACCCGGCCGGCTCGGCGGTCCTCGTCGAGCAGGATGAGGGTGCTGGAGGCCGAGGTGTTGCCGTAGTAGTCGACACCGATCGGTACCCGCTCGGGCGGAAGGCCGAGCATCTCCACCGCCCGACGAACTACGACACCGTTCGCTTGGTGCAAGTACCAGCGAGCGACCGCGTCGATGTCGAAGTCCGTTCCGGTGGTCGGCTTGATCTTGGTGGGCCAGTCCTCTTGGAGCATCTGGAAGTTGCGCGTCATGAGTGGAACGAAGACCTCGGCGACCTTGACGCCGTCCATCAAGAAGACGTTGTCGGCGAGGTTGGCGGCCGACGTGTGATGGAGGCAGCCACCCGCGGGGTAGGTCACGAGCGCGACGTCGGGGTTGGTCTCGTAGCGGACCGAGAGCAGTCCTTTGGGGAGGCTGTCGTGGTCTCTCGGGGTCGAGCGGAACACGACCGCACCGGCGCCGTCGGCGAACATGAGGGGCGCCAGCCAGCCCATGCCGCTCGGATGGTTGTAGTAGGAGTCATGGACGTCGGGGCCGAAATAGCCCGAAGGGCAGTTGCTCGCCACCACCAACGCGGTCGCCGGTACGTCGGATACGAGCGAGGCGGCCGCGGTGCGAAAGCCCGACGCGAGACCGGCACACCCGAGATTGTGGTGAACCAACTCGACGTCACGACGCAACCCGAGCTCGCTCGTCAGGTAGCGGAAGTGATCCTGGCAAGAGATCGTGTCCGGAGTCGAGGTGACGTGAACGAACAGATCGATGTCGGTGGCGTCGATGCCGGCGTCGTCCAACGCCGAGCGCGCGGCGCGCAAGGTCAGGTCGCCGTCGTAGATCCCGCCGTCGGCCCGGCTGCGCTTGCGCCGCCCACCGAACTCGTAGTCGAGCCGACGCTCATGGATGGCAAGGTGGTTCACGACCCACTCCGGTTCGAGCAACCGGCCATCCGGTCGGGCCGGGCGGAGGTATTCGAGGATCTCTTCGTTGGAGACGCGATGCTCAGGCAGGTACGACCCGACGCCCACCACCGATACCGACACCTCCGACGCCAACGCAGGAATGACCGAACCGTTCATGAGACGATCCCTTCTCTCGACCGAGCGTTCGCCCCACCTATCACCTATCCAAGGACGGAACCTGCACAACGTGAAGAGGCGAACGACCCAACAACTCGGGACACTCGCATGGGAACGCTGACGCTCGGTCAGGTGAAGATGATGTGGCCGCCGGCGGCGCGCTCGTAGAACTCGCCGACGGTGATGATGTCTTGCACCTGGTCGATGAAGTCGTTCTTCTCGAGTCCGAAGAGGTCGACGGATGCCTTGCAGGCGTACATGCCGGCGCCGGTGTCCGCGATCATCTCGACGAACTCGGGGATGGAGGGGATGTCGAGCTGCTCCATCTTGTGATTCATGTAGTGGGTCATCATCGTGGAGACGCCGGGCAAGCCGCCGGCCATGGTGGGTATGTGCAGACCGGGGTTGCCGACGGTCGCGAGCTTGATGTGGTCGTGACGGACCTTGTGGATCGCGTCGAGACCGAAGAACGTGAAGAACAGGTTGGCTTCGATCCCCTCGGCACGCGCACCGTTGGCCATGATCAGGCCCGGGTAGATCCCCTCGAGGGATCCTTTGGAGATGATGATCGACACTTTCGTGATCGGATCAGGTTTCGTGCTGTCACTCATGATCTTTGCCTTTCAAATGCAGCCGCGGGGCTTGGGGATGCCGGCGATCTTGGCGGCGGTCTTGGCCGGGCCCTTGGGGAACAACTGGTAGAGCTCTTTGATCGAGACGCCCGAGGTCTTGCCGAGGACGCGCACCGTTGGTCCCGTGCCTTTCTCGGCGTATTCGCTGCGCATGAACTTGAGCACGCGCCAGTGGTCGTCGGTCAGCTCGTCGATCCCTTCGGCCCGCGCGATTTCGGGAGCCATGGCTTCGGTCCACTGGCCGGGATCGGTGAAGAAACCTTCGTCGTTGCGGTCGACGGTGATGCCGGCGACGGTGGCATTCGGCATGTTCAGTCCTTCTCGAAGATGGGCAAGTGTTTGCCCGCGGTGGGCATGGTCGAGCCGAGGCCGGGGAGGTCGCGGCCGGGTAGCAGGCTGTGCCAGTACACGGACTGGAACAGGAGCTTGCCGAGGTGGTTGAGCCGCGACTCCTTCAGCAGCGGCAGACCGACCGGGCCCGGGTAATGGCCGGGCCCGGGTTCGGTGTCGTAGTTGAAGTCGATGAGCAAGGCCTTGTGGAACCCGGTTTCGATGAAGCAGTTGGCGTGTCCGTCGAATCCGGCTTCGAGTGGCTCCCCCGTGAGGAAGCGACGCACGTTGTCGACGAGGGTCTCGCCCTCGAAATGGGTCACCGAACCGGCTTTCGACGCGGGAACGTTGGCCGCGTCACCGATGACGAAGATGTTCGGTGCTGCTTTGGACTGCAGCGTGTGCTCGTCGGTCGGAACGAAGTCGAGCTCGTCTCCGAGCCCCGGTGAGCGGCCGACATACGTAGCGCCGCCGTGCAGCGGGATCACCACGGCCAGATCAAACGGGACCTCGCGGCCGTCGTAGCCCGTTAATCGTCCACCGGGGTCGACCTCTCCCGTGTTGAACTCCGTCACGATCTCGATCCCGCGCGCATTGAGCATCCCGGCCAGCCGCGCCGCCGCGATCGGCTTCGTGAACGCACCGTCGAGGGGCGTGGCGTAGGTGATCTGCACCTGGTCGCGGATCTTGCGCTCGGTGAAGTACCAATCGGCGAGGAAGCAGAACTCGAGGGGCGCGACCGGGCACTTGATCGGCATGTCGACGACGTTGACCACGAGCCGGCCGCGGTCGAAGGTCGCGAGCGCGGCACCAAGCGCCGCGGCGCCCTCGGGTGTGTAGAAGGTGAACACGCTGTCCATCCATGCCGGACCGAGGAGGCCTTCGGTCTCCTCGGGAACCAACCGGGCTCCGGTCGCGACGACGAGGACGTCGTAGCCGAGGGTCGCACCGTTGCCGAGATGCACCTCGCAGGCGTCGATGTCGACGTGGTCGATCGTGGATTCGATGAACTCGATGCCCTTGTGCAGCTGACGTTCGCGTGGGCGCACGATGTCCTCGGTGTGCGCCAACCCGAACGGCACGAACAGCAGACCCGGTTGGTAGACGTGCCGGTCGTCCTGGTCGACCACCGTGATACCGGCCTCGTCAGCCGCGTACGAGCGGCGCAGACGATTAGCCGTCAGCGTTCCACCCGTTCCGCCACCGAGGATCACGATCCGCGAAGTCACATCACCAACATGCCCACCTGCGCGCCGGATCCGGTAGGTCCGAACGTCCCGGCCCGGACCGGGACTACGGCCCAACCTGTGGCTTCGCGGGCGCGTGCTGCGCCGGCCTGGTCCAGCCGAAATGGGGCGGGTGCCGCCGCGGTCATCGGGTCGGACGGTCACGACCGCATGGTCGCGGTCCTCCAAGCTGGATTCGACCCAACTGCCGCCAGGCGGCCTTCACGATCTTCTCCGATGCCCGCGGCGACGAGAGCGCGGGCAATGTGGCGCCGGACCGAACGTGCCGCGAGGAATCCCATGTGTCCGCCTGCGTACCAGCACACTTCCGGGTCGCCCCAGTGCGCGATGAGCCGCCGCACCTGCGAGGGACGAACGAGGCGGTCGGCGCGACCTGCCCAGATCGAGCGCGTCCTGGACCTCTGCGCGGGGGCGGGCAACGCAAGCGCCGAGGTGACGCCTTCGAGTTGTTGTGCGATGGCACAGAAGTCGTCGAACAGGGGATGATGGAGAAAGCGCGACGGGGCGTGTGTGCGCATCAAATCCGAGATGTCGACCACGGGCACGCCGACGATCACGCCCGCGAGCGTCGGTTCGAGCGCGGCAACGGCCGTCGCGACATACGCGCCCAACGAGATGCCGAACAGCATCGCCGGTTCTTCACACGTGGCGATGTGCGAAAGCAACGATCGTATGTCGGCGATCGCTTGCGCGGCCGCGTGGAGATTGACCGCGAGGTCATCGGAGGGAAACGCGACCTCGAAGCGTCCTGCGCCCCGCGGACCGTGGTGGGGGAGAACCGGTATCGCGACATTGAATCCGCAGCTGTGCAGGTGTGCAGCGCGAAATGCGAACATGTCGGCGAGAGGGTCGCCCATGCCCGCGCCGTGCAAGCACACCACCCACGGTGCGCGCACCGTCTGACGGAGCATCCATGCGTGCACGACGTGGTTGTCGGTATCGCGCGCGAAGCGGATCGCGCCGGGTACGTCGGCGTCCGGGCGGTATGGGCTCGCGTAGGTCGCGTGCCCGAACCGCGTTCCGCCTACGCACCGCATCCGGACCTCCATTACCGCGGGCGGCGGCGCTCGGTGGAAGTTCTCGGGCGTTGCGAGCAGGCCGTTCCGGTCGAGGTACGCGACGAGCCCGGCCGCCTCCTCGAGGGTCGACGTCAGGCCTTCGTCGCCGGTCGGCGCCCGTAGCTGACGGAACGTGGCCAGGAGGAGTTCGTCGGCCGCGGCTGCCGCGGTGAGGCCGACGCGCCGCAACACATGGTCGGCGGCAGCATCGGGATCGCGCCCCAATCCACGCGCGTAGGCGACCGTCCTGCTCGTGGCGTCGGCGAGATCGCCCCCGATGGTCCACACCCGGCGTCCGATGCCCGCGACACTTTGCACGGATCGACGCTCCGCCCGCTGGGCTCTTTCGTCAACGGCCGGAAGTCCCAACCTGCCTCGGGGACGCGAGCCCCGGCCGCTCCTTCCGCCGCCGGACCCGACTGCATGGGGCCTTTCGGCCCTCGTCGCGAGATCGAACAATCGCGACGATCAACCGAGAGGCAAGCTCGTTGAGGGAGGCGATGGTGCGACGGCTTTCGGGAACCGACTCGCTCTTCCTCGCCGCTGAGACCCCTGCGTGGCACCAGCACGTCGCCGGGCTGACGATCCTCGATCCGCGCGAGTCGCCGGGCTTCGGATTCGAGTCCTTGATGCACACCGTCGGCGAACGACTCCCACTCATCCCCAAGCTCACCTGGAAGCTCAAGCCCGTTCCGCTCGGTCTCGATCGCGCCGCTTGGGTCGACGACCCCGACTTCGATCTCACGCGCCACATCCGCAGAATCTGCGTCGCCAGGCCGGGCGGCCCGCGCGAAACGGCGGCAGCAATTGCACCGATCCTGAGCACGCAGCTCGATCGTCGGTATCCGCTGTGGGAGCTGTGGTACCTCGACGGGATGGCGAACGATCGCGTCGGAATCGTGATGAAGTTCCACCACTGCCTCCTCGACGGCGCCGCCGGCAGCGTGCTCGCGACACTGCTGCTCGACCTCGAACCGTTTCCGCCGCCGCGCGCCGCTCCCGCGATGCCGACGGCGGAGCCATCACCGAGCGACCTGCGGCTGCTGCTCGAGAGCGTCATACCGGTCGTGACGACTCCACTGCGCGCGGTCCGCTATGCCGGTCGGCTCGCGCGCCGTGGAATTGATCTTGGTCGGTACCTCGTGTCGCCTCGCCCGAAGCCCGATCTGGCGGAGATGTTGCGGGCGCCGAACACGTCGTTCAACGGTGTCATCGGCCCGAGGCGCGCGATCGCGTTCAGCAGCGTGGCGCTCGACGACGTGAAAGCGCTGCGTCGACACTTCGACGCGAAGGTGAATGACATCGTGCTCGCGCTCTGCTCGGGCGCGCTGCGCTCGTACCTCCGAGAGCGCAATGAGCTGCCGGCACACTCGATTACCGCCGGCATCCCGGTCTCGATTCGCGCCGAGGGAGATGCTGCGCTCGACAACCAGCTGTCGTACATCGCCGTACCGCTCGCGACCGACATCGACGACGCGGCCGAACGCGTACGCACGATACGGCGGCACACTCGCGCCGCGAAGGAGGTGAACGAGGTGCTACGAAAGCACCCGGTCGGCTCGATCGCAGACACGGCGCCGCCGTTCGTGATCGGCGGGTTACTTCGCGTCGCGTAC
>DATCCI010000131.1:0-2314 GCA_036511415.1 Acidimicrobiia bacterium | reverse complement strand
ACAAGAGTGCGGGCAGGAGCCGGCGTGCCCGCCGCGCCCAGAACGCGGCGAAGCGGATCGTGGACGCGCGCCGGAACTCGGAAACGAGCAGCGTCGTGATCAAGAACCCGGAAAGCACGAAGAAGGTGTCGACGCCGAGGAAACCGCCCTTGGCCCAGGAGTAATTGTCGTGATACGCAACGACCGCGAGCACGGCGAGCGCGCGCAGCCCGTCGAGCGCCGCGTGGTAACCGAACCCGGGCGTAGTCGAGCCCGATTCGGGCCCGCCGGCGGTAGGCGGCTCCCGCCGCGCGTCGGGCGCCGCGCGGCCGACCGTCTCGGTCCCGGAGGTCACGGGCCAGAGGTTACGGGAGTCGACCCGTTGGTGAGCCGCCACTCGGGGGCGCGGCACTAGGTTTGCCCGCCGTGACCCGATTCGGGCGTGTGCTGCTCGTGATCGTCGCCGTCGCGTTCGGGGTCCGCGTCGCGTACGTCGCGATCGCGAAGGCGGGTCCTTGCCCGGTCGTCTTGCCGGGCGGAGCGCGCTTCGGGAGCACGCCGAGCAAATGCGAGCGGGGCGACGAGATCTTCTACAACTCGGAAGCGAACTACGTGGCCGACGGCCACGGCTTCAACGAGCCGTTCGCCGCGTTGACGAACCCCGGTGAGAAGTCGCCGCCGGCCGCCGACCATCCGCCCCTCACCCTCTTCGTGCTCGCGCCGGTGTCGTGGCTCACCGACCACGCGCCGCTCTCGTGGGTGATCAAGGAGCCACTGCACGATCACGTGCGCGAGCACCGGTACACCATGGTGCTGCTCGGCACGCTGGTGGTCGCCTTGGTGGGCTTGCTCGGCCGGCGCGTGGGCGGCGAGAAGGTGGGGCTGGTCGCGGCCGCAATCGCCGCGCTGAGCCCGAACATCTGGGTGAACGACGGGCTCGTGATGTCGGAGACCATCACCGTGCTGACGGTCACCGCGGCGCTGCTCGGTGCGCTCTGGTGGCGTGATCGGCCGAGTTGGCGGCGTGCCGCGGTGGTCGGACTGGTCTGTGGGCTCGCCGCGCTCGCCCGCGTCGAGTTTGCGCTGCTCGTGCCCTTGCTTGCAGTCGTCGTCGCGTGTTCGTTGCCGCAGCCGTGGGCTGTGCGCCGGAAACAGGCGTTCGTGGCAGTCGCCGCCGCGCTCGTAGTGATCGCACCGTGGGTGGGCTTCAATCTCGCGCGTTTCCACGACCCGACCTTCGTCTCGACGAACGACGGCCTCACCCTCGCCGGCGCGAACTGCGAGGCGGTGTACCAAGGCAGCGCGACGGGTTTCTGGTCGCTGGGGTGCGCGGCCGATCCGCCGCCGGGTGACCAGTCGCAGGTCGCGAGCGCGCTCCGCCACCGCGGCCTCGCCTACATGAAGGACCATGCGTCCCGACTTCCGCTCGTCGTGCTCGCCCGCGTGGGGCGGACTTGGAGCCTCTTTCGTCCCGCCGACATGGTGAAGTTCAACACCGGCGAGGATCGCGAGGAATGGGTGACGCGACTCGGACTGATCGTGTACTACCCGACGCTGCTCTTGGCGATCGGTGGTGCCATGGTGCTGTGGCGCCGCCGGGCGCGCGACGCGCTTTGGGTGCTGATCGTGCCGGCGATCATCGTCACGCTCAACACGGTGGTCACGTACGGGCAGACGCGCTTTCGCGCGGGTGCCGAACCCTCGCTGGCGTTGCTTGCCGCGGTCGGGGCCGTCGCCGTCGTCGGGCGCGTGCGAGCGCGGGTTCGAGCGCGTGCGGGCTGACCCGGCGCGTGTAGTAGTACCAGAGTCCGAATGACCGTTGCCGAAGCGCGAGTGTCGGAGTCCGGCCGGGAGTCGTACGTCGGAGCCCTCGACGGCCTGCGGGCGATCGCGGTCGCGGCCGTTGTCGTCTATCACTTCGCTCCGTCGGTGTTGCCCGCCGGCTTTCTCGGCGTCGACGTGTTCTTCGTGGTCTCGGGGTTCCTGATCGCCCGGCTCGTCACTCGCGAGATCGAGCGATCAGGCACCGTGTCGCTCGCCAACTTCTGGGCCCGGCGCGCCCGCCGGCTGCTTCCTGCGCTCGCGACCGTCACGGTCGTCGTGTTGATCGCGGTCGCGATCAGCTTTTCGAACGAGGAGCTCCACGACGTCCGTGCCCAAGCGCTCGGCACGCTGTTCTACTGCGCGAACTGGGTGCTCATCTTCGGGAAGAGCAACTACTTCGCCAACCTCGGACGCCCTTCACCCTTCTTGCACATGTGGACCCTGGCCGTCGAGGAACAGTTCTACCTGGTGTTGCCGCTGGTGTTGTTCGTGGCGCGACGCGCGGTGGTTC
>DATCCI010000130.1:0-3247 GCA_036511415.1 Acidimicrobiia bacterium | reverse complement strand
CAGGCCCTCTCGTGATCCCCCGCTACTCGCTCCCCGAGATCTCCGCGCTGTTCGCCGACGAGGCGCGCTTCGGCGCGTGGCTCGAGATCGAGGTGCTGGCGGTCGAGGCGTGGGCGGGCCTCGGCGTGGTTCCCGAGGACGACGCGCGCGCGGTACGTGAGCGCGCGGGTTTCGACGTCGCCGCGGTCCACGAGCGCGAGAAGATCACCGACCACGACGTTGCCGCCTTCGTCGACGTCGTGCAGGAGCAGGTCGGACTACCCGCCGGCGCGTGGGTCCACTACGGACTGACCTCGAGCGACGTCGTCGACACGGCGCTGGCGCTGCAGATGACGCGCGCGGTCGATCTACTTTCGGACGCGGCAGCCCAACTCGAGAACGCGATCGCGAAGCGGGCGCGCGAATTTCGTGACACGCCGATAGTCGGCCGCACGCACGGTATTCACGCGGAACCGACCACCTTTGGAGCCAAGCTCGCGCTCTGGGCGATGCAGGTGCGGCGCGATCGCGAACGGCTGGTTCGCGCGCGCGCGGCGATCGCGGTCGGCAAGCTCTCGGGTGCGGTGGGCACGTACTCGAACGTCGACCCCGCGGTCGAGCGCTACGTGTGCGAGCACCTCGGTCTGCAGCCGGTTCCCGCGACCCAGGTGCTTCCGCGCGACCGTCACGCCGAGGTCATGTACGCGTGCGCGTCGATCGGCGCGACCGTCGAGTCGTTCGCGCTCGAGATCCGGCACCTCCAGCGCACCGAGGTCCGCGAAGCCGAGGAAGGGTTCCGCGAGGGCGAGCAAAAGGGTTCGAGCGCGATGCCGCACAAGCGCAATCCGATCAAGTCGGAGCAGATGTGCGGCCTGGCTCGCGTGTTGCGCGCGAACGTGCAGGCCGCGCTCGAGGACGTCGCGCTCTGGCACGAGCGTGACATCTCGCACTCGTCGGTCGAGCGCATCATCGTTCCCGATTCGCTCTCGCTCGCCTATTACGTGCTGGTGAAGTTCCGCCAGGTCGTCGAGGGGCTGCGCGTGTACCCCGAACGCATGCTGCGCAACCTCGACGCATCGTTCGGCCTCGTGTTCAGCCAGCCCGTCCTGCTCGCGCTCGTCGCGGCGGGACGGACGCGCGACGACGCCTACCGGATGGTTCAGCGCAGCGCGATGCGGGCTTGGCAAGAGGAGCGGTCGTTCCGTGAGCTGCTCGGCGCCGACCCCGACGTGACCGCTACCCTCGACGCGGCGCGTCTCGACGCCTGCTTCGACTTGAAGCGCTCGCTCGCGAACGTCAACCGCGTGTTCGACGCGCTCGACGACATGGGAGAGCTCTCGGCGTGACCGTCAGCGGATTGCCGCATCTCTATTCCGGGAAGGTGCGCGAGCTGTTCGAGGTCGGGATGGACGCGCTCCTGATGGTCGCGAGCGATCGGATATCGGTGTTCGACGTCGTGCTCCCTGATCTCATCCCCGACAAGGGACGCGTGCTCACCGCGCTCTCGAATTTCTGGTTCGAGCGCACCACCGACGTCGTCGCGAACCATGTGATCTCGTGCGACCCCACCGACTTCCCCGAGATCGCGGGCGACGTCGCGGGCCGGGCCACGCTCGTGCGGGCGACGCGGCCGATACGGCTGGAATGCGTCGTGCGCGGTTACGTGTTCGGTCACGGCTGGAACGAATACCAGGAGACCGGAACCGTCGGTGGGTTCTCGGTACCGGCCGGAATGCGGCAGGCCGAGAAGTTGCCCGAGCCGCTCTTCACCCCGACGACCAAGGCCGAGACGGGTCACGACCAGCCCCTCACGGCCGCAGAGGCCGTCGACCTCGTCGGCGCCGACGCGTACGAGCAGCTGAAGGATCTCTCCCTGCGCCTGTACGCGTTCGGTGCGCAGCACGCGGAGAGCTGCGGGTTGATCCTCGCCGATACCAAGTTCGAGTTCGGCGAGCGCGACGGTGACGTGATGGTCATCGACGAGATGATGACGCCGGACTCGTCGCGGTACTGGCCGCGAGAGAAGTACCGGCCCGGGAGCGCGCCGCCGTCGTTCGACAAGCAATACGTGCGCGACTTCATGGACTCGACCGGCTGGAGGCACGAGCCCCCCGCGCCCCGGGTCCCGGCCGAGGTGATCGGCAACACACGCGCCAAGTACGTCGAGGCGTACGAGCTTCTCACCGACGAAGCCTTCTCCGACTGGTACGGCAGCGACGACTGACCTGATCGGTAGCATCGGGGCATGCCCGCGTTCCACGCGCACGTCGAGGTCACGCACCGGCCGGGGATCGCCGATCCGGCCGGTACGACGGTCGAGCGGGCGCTGCCCGCGCTCGGCTACACGAACGTCGCGCAGGTGCACATCGGCAAGACGATCAATCTCGTCGTCGACGCGCCCGACGCGCAGAGCGCCCGCGACCAGGTCACGGAGATGTGCGAACGCCTGCTCGCGAACCCCGTGATCGAGGCGTACGAGGTCGTCATCTCGTGACCGTGCGCGTCGGCGTCGTCCTCTTCCCGGGCACCAACTGCGAGCTCGACGTGGAATACGCGGTCGAGCAATTGGGCGGTCGGGCCGAGCTGCTGTGGCACGGCGACGACACGATCAAGGGCGTCGATGCAGTTGTGGTTCCCGGCGGGTTCGCGCACGGCGACTACCTGCGTACCGGCGCGATCGCGCGCTTCTCTCCGGTGATGAACGCGGTCGCGGAGCACGCCCGGGCCGGTGGCCCGCTGATCGGCATCTGCAACGGTTTCCAGGTGCTGTGCGAAGCGCATCTGTTGCCCGGAGCCCTGCAGAAGAACGCGGGCCTCAAATTCCTGTGTCAGACGGTGGCCCTGCGCGTCGAGACGGTGGCGACTGCGCTCACCAACCTGGCTCGCGTCGGCGACGTACTGCGCATCCCGATCAACCACTTCGAGGGCAACTACGTGTGCGACGAACGCACTCTCGATGCGTTACGGGCCGAGAACCGGATTGTCGTCCGCTACGTCGACAATCCCAACGGCAGCCTCGACGACATCGCGGGCATCTGCAACGCGGAAGGCAACGTCGTCGGTCTGATGCCGCATCCCGAACGCGCGTCCGACGCGCTGCTCGGGTCGAGTGACGGTGTCGTGTTGCTGAAAAGCCTGCTCGCGGCCGCGACGGCCCGCGCGACAATGCTCGTGTGACCTACGCGTTCGGCGACACCGACCTCGCACGCGAGCGACTTGCGCTGGTCGCCGACACGTTCGAGGCGCCGACGCGCACGTTGTTGAGCGA
>DATCCI010000129.1:0-9604 GCA_036511415.1 Acidimicrobiia bacterium | reverse complement strand
GGAATTCCGCCTCGTCGAGCTCCTGGCCGTGGCTCGCGCCCGCGGCGCGCGAGATGTTCTCGTCCATCAGGGTGCCGCCGAGATCGTTCGCGCCCGCTTGCAGGATCTGGCGCGTCCCTCCGATGCCGCACTTGACCCACGAAGCCTGCACGTTGGGGATGGTGTCGCGGTAGGCGATCCGGCCGACCGCGTGCATGAGGACCACCTCGCGGAAGGTGGGTCCGCGGCGGGCCTTGCCCTGGATGAAGATCGGTGTCGCCATGTGCACGAACGGAAGTGGCACGAACTCCGTGAACCCTCCCGTCTCCTTCTGGAGATCGCGCGTACGCACGAGGTGACGGGCGATGTGCACCGGTCGCTCCACAGTGCCGTGCATGATGGTGACGTTCGACCTCAGGCCGACCTCGTGCGCGGTCCGGTGCGCGAACAACCATTCCTCGGTGTTGACCTTGTCGGGGCAGATGATCGCCCGCACCTCGTCGTCGAGGATTTCCGCCGCCGTCCCGGGGAGCGTCGCGAGGCCGGCTTCCTTCAGCCGGAGCAGATAGTCGCGCAGCGGCATGTCGAGCCGGCGGGCACCTTCGGTCACCTCCAGCGCGGTGAAACCGTGCACGTGGATCGCGGGCGCGACCTCCTTGACCGCGCGGGCGACGTCGACGTAGTAGTCGCCGTCGAAGTCGGGATGGATCCCGCCTTGCAGGCAGACCTCGGTCGCTCCGCACTCGATCGCCTCGACCACGCGACGCTGCATCTCCTCCATCTCGACGAGATAGGGCTTGCCGCGCAGATTCAGCGAGAGCGGACCCTTCGAGAAGGCGCAGAACCGGCACTTGAACGTGCACACGTTCGTGTAGTTGATGTTGCGATTGCGGACGAACGTCACCTCGTCGCCGACGATCTCGCGGCGCAGTTGGTCTGCGACTTCGGCGACGCGCCCCACTTCGGGGCCGCGTGCCGCGAGCAGGGTCACGATCTCGTCGATGCCGACTTCTTGTCCCGCGAGCACGCCCGCGATCACCTCGCCCACGGGACCGCCCGCCCGCGCGTCGGCGGCGGGAAGGAGCCGCGGTGGTTCGAGGTCGTCGCGGCCCGGCGACCAGGTGTTGTCGCGTGCGAGTCCTTCGAGGTCGGACGCGACCAGGACCGCCGTGCGCACGTCGGGGTGCAGCCATTCTTCGGAACGTTCGACGAACTCGGGATATACGGTGAGCCGGGGCGCGAGAACGAAGCCGGCCGCCTCGGTCGCGGTGCGCAGCCGGTCGAGGGCGGGCCACGGCCGCTCCGGGTTCACGTGGTCGATGGTCAACGGCGACACGCCGCCCCAATCGTCGATGCCCGCGGCGAGGAGTGGGGACAAGTCGTCGCTCAGATTCGGTGGGGCTTGCAGGTGGACGTCGGTCGGCAGGATCAAGCGGGCCACCGCGATCGACCACAGGAACTCGTCGGTGGGGCACTGCGGGGCGCCGTGCATCGCCGTTCCGGCCTTGGGCAGGAAGTTCTGGACGATCACCTCCTGCACGTGACCGTGCTCGAGGTGCGCATTCGCGATCGCGACGAGGGCCTCGATCCGCTCGGCGCGCGTCTCGCCGATCCCGACGAGAATGCCGGTGGTGAACGGCACCCGGGCGCGCCCGGCCGAGTGCAGCGTGGCGAGGCGCCGTGCCGCGGTCTTGTCGGGAGCGCCGAAATGCGCGCCGCCACGTTCGTGCAGGCGGTCGGCAAGCGTCTCGATCATCATTCCCTGCGACGGGCTGACGCGGCGCAGCCGCGTGAGCTCGGCTTGGGAAAGTGCGCCCGCGTTGGCGTGGGGGAGGAGCCCGGTTTCGTCGAGCACGAGCTTCGCCGCCGCGGCGAGGTAGTCGACGGTGCTCTCGAAGCCGTGGTCGCGGAGCCAATCGGCCGCTTGGGGGTAACGGTCTTCGGGTGCTTCACCCAGTGTGAACAGCGCTTCGTAGCAGCCGAGCGCGGCGCCCCGCGACGCGAGCTCGAGGACCTGATCGGCGCCGAGATACGGCGAGTCGAGCCGGGCCGGCGGCTTCGCGAACGTGCAATAGCCGCAGCGGTCGCGGCACAGCATCGTCAGGGGCACGAACACCTTCGGTGAGAACGTGATGCGCCGGCCGCTCCTCGCCTCCCGGCGTGTGGCCGCCGCGGGCATCAGCTCGGCCAGGGGCGCGTCGAGCAGCTCCCGGAACGACGAGGCGCTGAGCATGCGGCGACCCTAGTCGGCAGCCAATGCCGCCCGGTCTCCGATCCACAGCACCTGGCGGGCCCCGATCCGCGCGCCCGGCAGCGCCTCCCCCGCGCGGATGCGCCGGATCGGGTCGCGCTTGTCGTCTCCCGCGACGGTCACCACCGCGAGCGCGGCGCGCGCGATCGCGGGAAAGGTGAAGGTCAGCCTCGGATGCGGGTGCGCGTCGTCGCCGTTCTCGACGACGAATCGCTCGCGCTCGTCGAGGGCAGGCGATCCGGGAAACAGCGATGCCGTGTGCCCGTCGGGACCGAGACCGAGGTGGACGATGTCGATGGGCGGCGCGGCCCGCACGAGCGCGTCGTACGCGTCGGCGCCGACGCCGACCATCGAGTGGATCGCTCGGGGCGACACGTCGTCGAGCAGGATCCGCCGGGCCATGCCCTCGTTCGAGTCGTCGGAGTCCACCGGAACGACCCGGTCGTCGCCGAAGAACACATCGACCGCCGACCACTCGATCACCTCCGCGCGCAACGACTTGTAGCAGCGATGGGCGAGCTCTCCGCCCGAAAGTGCGATCGAGGCCGGCGTGAGCTCGGCGACGAGCCGCGCGAACGCGCGGGGAACGTCGTCGACGATACGGATCTGTCCGGGAAGCTCCACGTCTGCCATTCTTCCCGAGCCATGGATCGCACGACGGTCAACGTCTACGAGACGAACGTCGACGGCTGGATCGAGCACCGGAGACGGGCTCGCCCGCCGTCGATCGACGCCTTCGCCGCGCGCGTCCCGCCTGGTGTACGCGCCGACGTGGGTTGCGGGCCGGGTTGGCACAGCACCGATCTGGGCGCGCCCGTCGTGGCATTCGACGCGGCGCCGGCAATGGCCGCGCAGGTCCGCAGGTTCGCACCGGGCGCGTGGCCGCTCGTCGCCGATCTCGAACGCCTGCCGTTCCGTCCGGGCGGCCTCACGGGCGCTTGGGCCCACAAGTCGTACATGCACATCGCGAGCGAGCGGTTGCCGATGGCGCTCGCCGAGCTCCACCGGTCGGTTGCCCTCGACGGCAAGGTGCACCTGCAGGTGACTTCCGATCGGCGCGAGGAGAACGCGGACGACCGGTTTCCCGGTCGGCACTTCTCGTGGTGGCCCGCCGACCGCCTCCGCGACGTCGTCGAGGGGGCGGCCTTCGTGGTCGACGACTTCCTCGACGACGGCGACGAGTGGATCGACGTCGACGCGACCCGCGCGCGCATGCTGGCCGACACCGTCGGGCCCGACATGCGCGCGCTGATCGTCGGCTTGAACCCCGGGTTGCTCTCCGCCGACACCGGGATCAGCTTTGCCCGCCCCGGAAACCGGTTCTGGCCCGCGGCCCTGGCGTCCGGTCTCGTGACCCGCACCCACGACCCGTTTCACGCATTCCGGGTCGACCGGATCGGCATGACCAACCTCGTTCGGCGGGCATCGACCGGCGCGGGCGAGCTCTCCCGTGCGGAGTACGTCGACGGGATCGCGCGCCTACGGCGGCTCGTGCGCTGGCTGCAGCCGGCGTGCGTGTGCTTCGTCGGAGTGACGGGTTATCGCATCGCGGTCGACAAGGGTGCCTCGTACGGTTGGCAATCGGATTCGTTCGGCGGCGTCCCGACGTACGTGATGCCGAACACGAGCGGTCTCAACGCGCACGCCAAGCCGGCCGAGTTCACCGAGCACCTGCGCGCGGTCGCCACCGCAACCTGATATCGCCTACTTGAAATCGGCCGCCTTCTTCTCGAGCGTCGCGAGCGCGTCGTGGAACGACTTCGCGAACGACTCGACGCCCTCGCGCTCGAGCGTCGCGGTCACGTCGGCGAAGTCGACGCCCGCGCCGGCGAGATCGGCGATCGTGCGGCGCGCGCCGTCGATGTCGTCGGAGATCGCGTCGGCGCGCAAGTTGCCGTCACCGCGCGCCAACACGTCGACCGAAGCCTGGGCGAGCGTGTTCACGGTGTTCGCGCCGATCAGCTCGTCGACGTAGAGCGTCGGGGAGTACGCCGGGTTCTTGGTCGAGGTCGACGCCCACAGCGGACGCTGCTCGCGCGCGCCGAGCGCGGCGAGTTTCTCCCACCGAGCACCGGACACGGACTCGCGGAAGGTCTGATACGCGAGCTTGGCGTTGGCGACCGCGGCCTTGCCCCGCAGTGCGTGTCCCTCGGGCAGCCGGCGATCGGTCTCGGTGTCGACCCGGCTGACGAAGAACGACGCCACCGATGCCAGGCCGCGCAGATCGCCGCCTGCCGCGGCGCGATGCTCGAGACCGGACAGAAAAGCCTCGATGACCTGCTGATACCGGTCGAGGCTGAAGATCAACGTGACGTTGACGTTGATACCTGCTGCGAGGGTGGCGACGATCGCGGGGATGCCCTCGCGGGTGCCGGGAATCTTGATCATCACGTTGGGTCGCGCGAGACGCTCCCACAGTTCCTTGGCTTGGCGGATCGTCGCCGTGGTGTCGTGCGCGAGGTCGGGTGACACCTCGACGGACACGTAGCCGTCGGCGGCCTCGAGCCGGTCGTACCCGGGCCGCAAGACGTCGGCGGCGTGCTCGATGTCGGTGGTCACGAGATCCCAGTACGCGTCGTCGGTGGAGGCGCCCGCGCTCGTCACCTTGCGCAACTGCGCGTCGTAGTCGCTCCCGCCTGCCATCGCCTTTTCGAAAATGGTTGGATTCGACGTCACGCCCCGGATGCCGTGCGCGTCGATCAGCTTCTGCAGACCGCCGGTCGCAAGGGCTCGGGTGAGGTTGTCGTACCAGGGGCTCTGCCCGAAATCGATCAGGCGGGGGATCGCGCTCGGCATGTTCAACTCCCGCTTGCGCCGACGGTGTCGAGCAACGCGAGCGCGCGCCCGACCGTGTTCTCCGGGGTGATCCCGAGCTCGCGCATCACGACCTCACCCGGAGCGGACGCACCGAATCGATCGATGCTCACGACGTCGTCCGCGTAGCGGTCCCATCCGAAACGCACGCCGGCCTCGACCGCGAGAGTCGGCACGCCGGGCGGCAAGACCTCCACGCGATAGTCGCCGGACTGCTGTTCGAACAGGAACCACGAGGGCATCGAGACGACCCGCGCCGCGATGCCGCGCGTGGCCAGCAGCTCGCGCGCGGCGACGCACACCTGCACCTCGGAGCCCGTGCCGACGAGCACGATGTCGGGCCGGCCGGCGCCTTCGGGCGCGAGGACGTACGCCCCGGCCGGCACACCGACCGGCGCCCGCTGCGCGGTTCCCTCGAGCACCGGGACCTTCTGGCGCGTCAACACCAACGCGGTCGGTCCGTCACCGTCGAGATGCACCTTCCAGGCCGCCGCGACCTCGTTGGCATCGGCCGGACGGATGACGCGCAACCCCGGCATCGCGCGCAGCGATGCGAGCTGTTCGATCGGCTGGTGGGTCGGGCCGTCCTCGCCGACGCCGACGGAGTCGTGCGTCCAGACGAAGCAAACCTTGGTCTGCATGATCGAAGCGAGCCGGACCGCGGGTCGCATGTAGTCGCTGAACACGAAGAACGTGCCGACGCAGGGCACGAGACCCGCGACCGCCATCCCGTTCGCAGCCGCACCCATCCCGTGCTCGCGTATGCCGAAGTGGATCAGGCGTCCGGTCGCGTCGGCAGCGCTGAACGTTCCGAGACTCTTGACCTGCATACCAGTGTTGCCGGTGAGGTCGCCCGACGCGGTGAACAGGCCGGGCACGACGTCGACGACCGCGGTGAGCACTTCCTCGATTGCAACGCGCGTGGCCAGCGAGGCGCCCGACTGCCAGGTCGGGAGCTTCTGCTCCCAGCCGTGCAGACCGGCCCCCGAGATGCACGCCTCGTACTCGTCCGGCTTCGGCCGCGCGTCCCACGCCGCACGCGCCGGCGCGGCGCGCCGCCCGGCCTCCCGATACCACAGGAGCACGTCGTCGGGAACGAAGAAGTCGTCCTGCGGAAGACCGAGAATGTCCTTCACCTTGGCGACCTCGTCGGCGCCCAGCGCAGTGCCGTGCGCGGCTGCGGTGTCCTGGACCTTCGGCGACGGGTACCCGATGTGCGAACGGAGCACGAGCAGCGTCGGCTTGGTCTCTTCCGCGATCCCCGCCCGCAACCCCGCCTCGATCGCGTCGAGATCGTTGGCGACCTCACCGAGCTGTACGACGTGCCAGCCGTACGCCTCGAAGCGCTTCGGCACGTCGTCGCTGTACGCGAGCTCGGTCGGGCCGTCGATCGTGATGTGGTTGTCGTCGTAGACGAACACCATGCGCCCGAGCTGCAGGTGACCCGCGAGTGAAGCCGCCTCGTGGCTGATGCCCTCCATGAAGTCGCCGTCGCTGCAGATACCGAAGATGCGGTGGTCGCACACGTCGGCGCCGAAGCGCGCGCGGAGGTGCTTTTCGTTGATAGCGAACCCGACCGCGTTCGCGAAGCCCTGACCGAGCGGGCCGGTCGTGACCTCGACGCCGTTCGTATGGCCGTATTCGGGATGGCCCGGCGTGAGTGAGCCCCACTGGCGGAACTGGCGGATGTCGTCGAGCTCGAGGCCGTAGCCGGTGAGGTACAGCATCGAATAGAGCAGCATCGACGCGTGCCCGGCCGAGAGGACGAACCGATCGCGGTCGGGCCAGTCGGACGCCGACGCGTCGTACTTCATGATGCGCGTCCACAGGACGTGCGCGAGAGGAGCGAGCGCCATGGGGGTTCCCGGGTGACCCGAGTTCGCCTTCTGTACCGCGTCCATGGCCAGGCCGCGGATCACGTTGATTCCGCGCGATTCCAGCTCATCAGCCACATCGGCCCCAATCTGTCGCCCACCGCAGCCTATGTGTACCCAGCCGACGTCTCGGGGTCATCGTCCGCGCCCATTTCCTCTTGGCGGCCCGGTCGGCGGCGAGCGATCAGCGCCCGAACACGGCCACGCTCGCGGTGAAGCTGTGCAGGAAATTGCGACCGCCGATGGGTCCGATCTCGCCCGCGCAGAAACCCCCCGCGAGCGGCTTCGGGCCGAGCAGCTCCTCGACGACGCCCGCGTCGTGGTTCGGCTCGGGAAACAGGTGCCGCCCGCGGCCATTGCACGTGAACAGCAGTGCGGCGTCGCCGGCCGCGCCCGTCAGCAGCGCGCGCAGGTCCTCGTCGGCGGCCTCCGCGTCACGAACCTGGAACTGTACGGTCGTTCCGATATCGACCTGATCGCCGATCGCGATGGCGCCGGTGCGGCGATCGGCGCCGAGCACGTTGCGAACGAGGAAATCGCCGCGCGAGAAGTCGAGCTTGTGCTCGTCGACCACGACACCGAGGTGCAGGCCGTTGCGCATCAGCTCGCGTTCCGACTCCGTCGACGCCTGCACGAGCTCTTGGAGCCGGGTCATCGCCGGTTGCCCGGCGAGCTCGTACACGAGATTGCGCTCGGCGCTCGTCACCGTCAGCGGCACGCCGATCGGGCGACACCCCTGCGACACGACGGCACGCACGGGCACGTCCTCGGAGCAGAGCAGTGCGACCGCGCCGTGCGCGAGCACCCGGTCGTCGAGCGCGAGCCGGTTCGCACCCGGCCGCGTTGCCGCCGACGCCATGCCGCCCATCACTGTGACGCCGGGAACGCGCGCGTTGCAGACGTCGAGGAAGTCGCCGACCGGGAAGGAGTACGGCTCGGCGAGCATGAGCATCGTGCCGCGGCCCGGAACGCAATCGGGCCATCCGAGGATCTCGTAGCCGTCGCCGGTCTCCCGGGTCTCCAGCGCGATGGCGTCGATCCGTCCCGCGCCGAATCTCGCGGCCAGGACGGCAAGTCCGGGTCCGTCCTCGACCTCGACGCCGCCCCCGGCGACCCCGACCATGGTGCAGCCGATGGCCGCCTCCGGCTCGAGCAACTTGCGCAGACCGCCCATCACGTCCTCGAACGCCCCCGCATGATGGGGGGAGGCGAAGCAAAAGAGCAGGTCAGGGCGAGCGCCGTCGAATCGCTCGAGAATCTCGCCCGCGACCTCGCCGACTGCCTCGACCGGCATGGGGTGCAACGAAAGCGCAGACGCGTACCGGTTCACGAGATCCATCCTTCCGGAGCGTCGACCCCGAGTGGGGTCGGGTTGAGCGCGATCAGGCCGGCGGAAGGGCCGTGAGCGGCACGCTGACGGCCGATCCGCTCTCCACGATCGCGCAGCGGGCCTCGACCGTGCCCGGTCCGGGGAACTCGAGCTCACCCCGCACCAGCCGGTACCCGAACTTGCCCGGATCGACGAAGAAGCTCTGGCGGTTCCGCCCGATCTCCTCGCCGGTGTCGCGCACGAACACGGTCTCGAGGGTGCCGTTCCCGTCGGTACCCGCCGCGGCGCGCACGAGGACGACGAGGTGCGGAGTCAGCTGCGCCGGGTACGACGGCACCGCGGTCGAGAAGAACGCGCCGGTGATGTCGATCCGCGTCGCCGGTCCCTCGACCTGGCGGAAGTCGATGGATTCGACGAAGAGGGCCGCGACGATCTCCATGCCGCGGACCTTACCCGGCCCAGACGGCGCGCACGACGAGCGTCTCGGGGTCGAGCGCGACGAGATCCGCGCGGGCGCCGGGGCTCACGCGACCGCGATCGTGCAACCCGAGCACGCGCGCCGGGTTCGCGCCGGCGTGCCGGACGGCCCGGGCGATCGGTACACCGACCGAAACGACGTTGCGCAGCGCGGCGTCCATCGTGAGCGTCGAGCCCGCGAGCGTTCCGTCGGCGAGGTACGCGGCCCCGTCGCGTTCGACGATCGGCGGCGCGGTGGCGACTGCGTCGGTCACGAGCACCGCGTCGGCGCGCGCCGCCAACGCAAGCTTCACCACCGCCGGGTGCACGTGCACGAAGTCGGCGATGAGCGACGGTACGAGCCGCGCGTCGTCGAGCGCCGCGCCCGGGAGGCCCGGCGCGCGGTGGTGCAACGGACCCATGCCGTTGAACAAGTGCGTGACCATCCGAGCGCCGGCATCGGCCGCCCTCCGAGCACCGTCGAAGTCGACGGTCGAGTGACCCAGGGAGACGACGACACCGCGTTCCGCGAGCGCGCTCGTCGCGACGAACCCCGGATCGGCTTCGGGCGCGAGCGTCACCACGCGAACGAGGTCGCCGAACGCGTCGCCGAGGTGGCGCACGAAGCCGAGATCGGCGGGCCGGAGCACGGCCGGCGGGTGGGCGCCGGGTGCGCCGCCGAGGAAGGGGCCTTCGAGATGGACGCCGAGCACCACGTCGGGCCGGGCGGCGCGCACCCGGGCGGCCCGGTCCAAGATCGCGTCGTACGTGTCGAGGGGCGCGCTGCAGATCGTGAGCAACATTCCCGTGGTACCGCGCGCGACGAGGGCGTCAACTGCTTCGACGATCCGTTCCACGGACGCGGTGGAGTAGTCGACGGCGCCGGCGCCGTTCATCTGC
>DATCCI010000128.1:0-6676 GCA_036511415.1 Acidimicrobiia bacterium | reverse complement strand
CGGCCGATCGCGTGCTGGTCGAGACCGACTCGCCGTTCCTCACGCCCGAGCCCTTCCGCGGCAAGGAGAACGAGCCCGCGCTCGTCGTCGTCGTCGGCGCCGCGCTGGCGCGGGCGCGTGGTGTCGAGGCGGAGGAGATCGCCGAGACCACGCGTCGCAACGCGGGGCTTGCATTCGGCGTCGAGCGGTGACGCCGAGCGAGATACGCGAGCTCCTCGCGCGTCACGGAGTCCGGCCTTCGCGGGCGCTGGGCCAGAACTTCCTCGCCGATCCGAACACCGCGCGCCGGATCGTGCGCCTCGCGGAACTCCAACCGGACGACCGGGTCGTGGAGGTCGGTCCGGGTGTCGGCTCGCTGACTCTCGCCTTGGCCGACGCCGGTGCACACGTCTGCGCGATCGAGCTCGATCGTCATCTCGTTCCGATTCTCGAGGAGGTCGTCGAGGGCCGCGACGTGGAGGTGGTCCAAGGTGACGGGTTGCGGGTCGACTGGAAGGCCCGGCTCGGACCGGCACCGTGGGTCATGGTCGCGAACCTGCCCTACAACGTGGCGACGTCGGTCGTCGTGCGCGCCCTCGAAACCGCACCGATGATCGAGCGGATGTTGGTGATGGTGCAGCGCGAGGTCGGGGAGCGGCTGGCGGCGGGCGTTCACGACGACGCGTACGGTGCCCTGTCGGTGAAGGTCGCCTACTACGCAACGGCCAAGGTGGTGGGCATCGTCTCGCCGAACGTCTTCGTGCCGAAGCCCAAGGTCGAGAGCGCGCTGGTGCGATTGGTTCGCCACGGCGCCCCTCCGGTGCAGGTGCGCGACGTCGACGGCATGTTCGAGTTCGTGCGCGCGGGCTTCGCCACTCGTCGCAAGACGCTGCGCAACACGCTGGAGGGACTGGTCGACGCCGATCGTTTCGCGCGGGCGCAGATCGATCCGCAAGCGCGGGCGGAGACGCTCACCCTCGCGGATTGGGCGAGGCTGGCCGATGCGTGAGATGCCGATGCGGGAGGTAATGGTCCGTGCGTTCGCGAAGCTCACCCTGTCGTTGCACGTCACCGCGACCCGCGGCGACGGCTATCACGAGCTCGACGCGACGATGGTCTCGATCGACGAGCCGCACGACGACCTGCGTATCCGGACGGCGGCGCGTACCTCGCTGACGATCACCGGACCGTTCGCCGAAGGGGTGCCGGCCGATGCGTCGAATCTCGCGTGGCGTGCCGCCGAGGCGTGCGGCGCGGCGGTGGAGATCGTCTTGCACAAGGGCATTCCGTCCGGCGCGGGTCTCGGCGGCGGCTCGGCCGACGCGGCCGCGGTGCTAACTGCGCTCGGAGGCGATCCCGCGATCGCAGCGTCGCTCGGGGCGGACGTGCCGTTTTGCGTGCGGGGTGGATACGCGCGAGTCCGCGGCATCGGCGGCGACCTCGAACCCGGAGCAACCGATGCGCTCGCGATCGTGGTCGCGACGCCACACTTCGGTTGCTCGACCGCCGCGGTCTATCGCGCGTGGGACGCGCTGGGCGGTCCCCACGACGAATTCAACGACCTCCGGGCCGCGGCCGAGCACGTCGAACCGCGCCTGGTCGATTTCGAGCGAGAGGTCGAGGCCGCGGCGGGCGCACCCGCGATCCTGGCCGGAAGCGGCTCGTCGTACGCGGTCGTGTTCCGAGACGCCGCCGAGGCCGAGCGGGCCCGTGCCCGCGTCGCGGCTGCCGTCTCGGGTTCCGTGTGGCTCGCGTCGAACAGTCCTGTAGGCGTGGTGATCGCGTCCGATCGCGAGAAGCGGGCTTGAACGCGAGAGACGCCGAACGCGAAACGGCCGCCCGATTTGGGCGGCCGCTGCCTACTTGCCCTGCTGACGACGCTGCCAGCGGGTCTTCTTCAGCAGCTTCTTGTGCTTCTTCTTGCGCATGCGCTTGCGGCGCTTCTTGATAAGTGAGCCCATGACGAGGGTTGACGCTACCAGAAGCCGCCGGATCGCCCCCGAGTGGCGGGTATCGTCGATGACGTTTCGGGGGTGGTGTAACGGCAGCACAAGGTCCTTTGGAGTCCTGAGTCGAGGTTCGAACCCTCGCCCCCGAGCACTGGAGAGGAGATGCAGGCGGAGCCGACCGGAGGGGAGGCGAAGACGGAATCGACCAATGAAAGAGGAACTCGTATGAGGCAGTACCGACCCCTGAGCGCAGTTGTCCTGGCGGCAGGGGAGGGCACGCGGATGCGTTCGGGCACACCGAAGGTGTTGCATCCGCTCTGTGGTCGACCGATGGTGCTGCACGTCGTCGACGCGCTCGCCGAGCTACCGCTCGAACGGATCGTCGTGGTCGTCGGGCACGCGGCCGAGCGCGTGACGAAGACGCTGCACGACCAACTCGTCACGGAGGTGCCGGTCGAGTTCGTCGAGCAACGGGTGCAGCGCGGCACCGGCGACGCGGTGAGCGTGGCGCTGACCGTGTTCGACGATCTCGATGCCGAGGACGACATATTGGTGCTTCCGGGCGACGCGCCGCTCGTGCGCGCGGAGACGATCGCCCGCCTCGCGACCGAGCACCGCGTTCAGGACGCGGCCGCCGCGATCCTCACCGCGACCGTCGCGGAGCCCGACGGCCTCGGCCGCGTCGTGCGCGGCAAGGACGGCCGGGTCGCGGGTGTCGTGGAACACGCCGACGCCACGCCCGAAGAACGCGAGATCAACGAGATCAACACGTCCATCTACTGCTTCCGGCGCGGGCTCCTCGCACCCGCGTTGCGCCGGCTGAGCCCCGAGAACGCGCAAGGCGAGTACTACCTGACCGACGCGATCGCCGTGTTGCGCGACGCGGGCCACAACGTCATTGCGCTCGAGACCGAGGATCCGGGCGAGGCGATCATGGTCAACGACCGCGTGCAGCTCGCCGAAGCCGAGGACGAACTGCGGCGCCGCATCAATCGGGTGTGGATGCGTGCGGGCGTCACGATGGTCGATCCCGCCCACACGTACATCGACGCGACGGTCGAGCTCGAGACCGACGTACGTTTGTTGCCGGGCACGATCCTCGAAGGTCGGACGGTGGTCGGCACCGGCTCGGTCGTCGGACCTGACTGCCATCTGACGGACGTCGTCGTCGGCGAAGGTGTTCGCATCTCGAACACGGTGGCCCGCGAATGCGAGATCGGCGACGACTGCGAGGTCGGCCCGTACGCCTTCGTGCGGCCCGGTACGCGCCTGGCTACGGGCGTGAAGGTCGGCACCTACGTCGAGATCAAGAACTCCGAGATCGGTGAGGGCACGAAGGTTCCGCACCTTTCGTATGTGGGCGACGCCGACGTCGGCGCGGGCGTGAACCTGGGCGCCAGCACGATCACCGCCAACTACGACGGCGAGAACAAGCACCGCACGACGATCGGCGACGGCGTCCACACGGGCGTCCACACGTCGCTCGTCGCGCCGGTCGAGGTCGGTGACGACGCAGACACGGGCGCGGGCTCGGTCGTGACCCACGATGTCGCTCCCGGACGCCACGTGCGCGGGATTCCGGCGCGAGACACTCGGCCGACGCGCGAGGATGGCGCCTGATGGAGCTCGTCACCAAGAAGCGGTTGGTTCTCGTGGCCGGTCGTGGTCACTCGGAGCTTTCGAACGAGGTCGCCGAGCACCTCGCGGTCCCGCTCGGTGAGTGCGTGCTCTCCACGTTCGCCAACGGCGAGATCTACTGCCGTTACGGCGAGAACATCCGCAGTGCCGACGTGTTCGTGTTCCAGACGCACGGCGGCTCGATCAACGATCTGCTCATGGAACAGCTGATCATGATCGACGCGGCAAAGCGCGCGTCCGCGAAGCGGATCACTGCCGTCTGCCCGTTCTACGGCTACGCGCGCCAGGACCGGAAGGCCGAGGGCCGCGAGCCGATCACCGCGCGCCTGGTGGCCGACATGTTCACGGCTGCCGGCGCGGATCGCGTCGTCACCGTCGACCTCCATACCGGACAGATCCAAGGTTTCTTCGATTACCCGGTCGACCACCTCACGGCGGTTCCCGTGATCGCGGAGTACCTGAGCAAGAACGTCGAGAGCGACGCGGTGATCGTCGCTCCCGACGCGGGCGGGGGCAAGCTCGCCCGTCGTTTCGCCGACCGCCTCAACGCCGATATCGCGTTCATCGACAAGCGCCGGCCCAAGGGAACCCATAACGTCGCGGTCGCCACGGAGGTCGTCGGTGACATCAACGGGCGCACGTGCATCATTGTCGACGACATGATCGACACGGCCGGAACCGTGGTGAGCGCGGCGAATTTGCTCATCGATCGCGGCGCCACCGACGTATACATCGCCGCGACGCACGGCCTGTTGTCCGGTCCGGCGGTAGATCGCCTGAAGAACGGACCGGTTCGCGAGGTCGTCGTCACCAATACGGTGCCGATCTCCGACGAGAAGCGGTTCGACAACCTGCGCGTGCTCTCGATCGCACCGCTGCTCGCCGAGGCTATCGACGCCGTCTTCGAAGACGGCTCGGTGAGCGAGCTCTTCGGCGGCGACAACATGTGATGACGCTCATCTCATGAACGCTCGCTCGTTCGCACTGGTCTTCGTCGCGCTCGCGTTGGTGCTCGGCGTGGCCGCGTGCGGGAGCTCGAAGTCGGGGTCGGCGTCCGCACCGGGGCAGATAATTGCGCCCACGCCGTCGGCGAAGGATCCGGCACCGTTCCCGGCGCCGAGCGATCCGATGGCCCGGACGCGCGCCGCCGGACTCGTCCCCGAGCCGGCCGAGGAGCTCGCATACCACGTGCACTCGCATCTCGACGTCTTCATCGACGCCGTGCACATTCTCGTGCCCGCCGGTCTCGGGATCGATACCACCAATCGGGGCGTGCACAAGTTGAAGACCGACGGTCTGCCGTCGTACGGCGGCATCGTCGTTCCATGTGACTCGCCGTGCATCTCGCCGCTGCACACGCACGACGTCACCGGAATCCTGCACACGGAGTCGTCCACGCCGAAGGGCAACACGCTCGGCGAGCTCTTCATCGAGTGGAACGTGCGACTCGACGCGAACTGCTTCGCGTCCTACTGCAAGCCCGATACCGCGGTCGCGGTCTACGTGAACGGCACGAGGTTCGCCGGCGACCCCAGGACGATCACATTGGTAGATCGCACGGAGATCGCCGTCGTCGTGGGTACTCCGCCGGCTCAGATCCCCAATACCGCCGATTGGACCCAGATCTGAGACGAGATTCCCGCGCGCCGCCCGCGGTGCGCGAGAATCTCCCGTTCGCCTTTTTCGTCTCACGAGGATCGACGCGCCATGGCCGATGCCACACTCATTGCGGAACGCCGCCCCACCGCCGGCAAGGGTCCGGCCGGCCGCGTCCGGCGGGAGGGTCTGGTGCCGGCGGTCGTGTACGGGCTCGGCAACGAGAACGTCTCGGTCTCGGTCTCGGCGCGTGAGCTCTTGCACATCCTGTCCGGCGGCTCCGGCGCGAACACGCTCATCACATTGAAGGTCGACGGCGCCGACGAGCTCGCGATCGCGCGCCAGATCCAGCGTCATCCCGTCAAGGGAAACGTGATCCACGTCGACTTCGTGCGCGTGCGCGCCGACCAGACCATCCAGGCCGAGATCCCCGTGCACCTCACCGGCGAGGCCGAGGGTGCGGTGCGGGGCGGCATTCTGGAACAGCTCGTGCACACCCTCACCGTCGAGGCGAAGCCGAGCGACTTCCCGCCGTCGATCGAGTACGACGTCACTGCGCTCGAGATCGGCGGCCAGGTCTACGTACGCGATCTCGTCGTGCCGGCCCGGGTGACCGTGCTCCAGGGCAGCGACGACCTCGTCGCGCAGATCTCCGCGCCCCGGGTCGTGGAAGAAGAGGTCGAAGCCGTCGAGGGCGAAGCCGTCGAGGGCGCGGCCGTCGAAGAAGGCGCCGCGCCGGCCGAGGCGCCGTCCGCGGAGTAGCAGGCATCCGTGCCCGTCGACCTCCTGGTGGTCGGGCTGGGCAATCCCGGCGACGAGTTCTCGCGTACGCGTCACAACGTCGGCGCCGAGGTCGTCGAGCTGCTCGCGCGCCGTCACGGCGGGAAGCTGCGCGGATCGAAGGGCCGCGCCCGGAGCGACGAGGTGCGAATCGACGGCAAGCGGGTCGCGCTCGCGATCCCGCTGACCTACATGAACGACTCGGGCGAAGCAGTCGGCGCGCTCGCGCGCCGGCTCGGCGTCGAGCCCGAGAGGATCGTGATCGTGCACGACGAGCTCGATCTCGCACCCGCGGTGCTGCGGGTGAAGGTCGGCGGTGGTCTGGCGGGCCACAACGGCTTGCGCTCGATCAAGCAGCATCTACACACGGACGCGTTCGTGCGCGTGCGCATCGGCGTCGGCAAGCCACCTTCGAAGGAGCGCGGCGCCGACCACGTGCTCTCGCGCGTCTCCAAACGCGAGCGCGAGGCAATGGACGTGACCGTCGAGGAGGCGGCCGATGCGGTCGAGTGCATCGTCGCCGGCGGGGTCGACGCGGCCATGAACCGCTACAACGGCCGGTCGCCCGACTCCGACTGAGGGCTTGCGCCCGGGAGCCGCAAGCGCGAGGGACCATTCCGCGAGAGGTGAGGTCTACGCTGACGAGACCCGGGGGCGCGTCCGCGCTCTCGGGACGAACGCGCGCTCATGCAACCCACGCTCGCCGGGCTCACCACCTTGTTTGCCGACGACCC
>DATCCI010000127.1:0-8512 GCA_036511415.1 Acidimicrobiia bacterium | reverse complement strand
CCGGAGCCGCGGTGCTCGTCATGGCCGCGTCCGACGACACCTAGCCCGCCGGGCGCGCTCGGGCTCGGTTCAGGCGGTCCGTCGTATCCGCCGACCCTCGATCTTGTCGGCGCTGATCCGGACGAGGTGCTCGCGCTCACCCTGCGGCCAGAACGCGTCCAGTCGCGCGAGCTCTTCGGTCATACCGGACGGCGCACGCAGCTCGTGCGCGTGCCCGACGACGAGCACGCTCCAACCGGCCTCGGGATCGTCGACCTCGAACGCGACGCGGCTCTCGAGCACTGCCGCGATCAATTTCGTGCCCGGGTCGGTGCGGAACACGACGTCCCCCGCGGCGAGCGTGTAGAAGACGGGGAGGATGACCGGCTCGTCGGAGATCCTCATCCCGACCCGGCCGAACGTCTTGTGCCGGAGCAGTTCGAGGCACTCCTCGGGTCCGATCCGATCGAGTCCTCGGCTGGTCATGGTTTCCCCCTCGACGATGTCGGAACATGCAGCGCGCATGTTGTGCATCGACCATAAGAGCACGCTCGGTAGCCCAATAGTGCCTGAGGCCGGAGCCGGATCGGGACGAAGGACCTCTTCGCGAGATCGTCGCCGCGGCTCGCCGGACCGTTGTCCGCAGAGAACGCCACTCGTACAGTGGTCCATCCAGACCGTGGTTCGAAGGGAGGTCCGATGAAGTTCGTTCAGACCATCGAGTTCCAAACGTCGCGGATCGACGAGATCCTGGCCCTCGACAGCAAGTGGCGAGAAGCGACGGCCGGCAAGCGGACCGCGACGGCCATTAACATCACGAGGGATCGCGATCGACCGAACACCTTTGTGTGGATGATCGAGTTCCCGTCGTATGAAGACGCGATGCGAAACAACGACTTGCCCGAGACGCAGCAGATCGCGGAGCAGATGATGAAGCTTTCGGACGGGCCCGCCGTGTTCCGCAACCTCGACGTCGTGGAGCAACGGAAGCTCTAGCAATCGCGTGGGTCTGGACGGTTCGGACCCGTCGCTAGGCGGTCGTGGACGGCGATGGCGCCGACGGCAAGCCGACTCCCCGCGCGTTGGTGGCTGTCACCGTGCATGCGTACGTCATGCCTGCGGTCAGGCCGGAAACGGTCAGCGGGCTCGCGGACCCCGTCATCGCTCCTGTCGTGCCTCCGTTGCTCGACGTACACGTCGAGGTGTAGCTCGCGATCGGGTTGCCATTGCTCGAACCCGGAACGAAGGTCACCTTGAGCTGACCGGACGCGACCTTCACGACGCTCACCGCCGTCGGCGCCGCGGGCGAACCGACGACGACCGCGAGCGACGCGACCGACGCCGAGCCGGCGCCTCGAGGGTTGGTGGCTTTCACCGTGCATGTGTACGTCTTGCCGGTCGTGAGGCCGGACACGGTCAGCGGGCTCGCGGACCCCGTCATCGCTCCTGTCCCGCCCCCGTTGCTCGGAGTGCACGTCGTGGTGAAGGTCGCAATCGCGCTGCCATTGTTCGCACCCGCCGTAAAGCTCACGATCAACGGCCCCGTCGATGTCGTCGTCGAACCCGAGATCGCCTTCACGGCAGTCGGCGCCGCAGGCGAACCGACGATCACCGCAGGCGACGGCGACGATTGCGAGCCGGTCCCGATCAGGTTCCGGCCGGCGACCTTGAACGTGTAGCTCGTTCCGTTCGTCAGAGCCGTGAGCGTCTCGGTCGTTGAAGGCGTGCTGAACGTGTGAGCCGATTGCGCGACTCCTGCAACGTACGGGGTGACCACGTAACCGTTGATGGCGGAGCCGCCGTTCGACGCGGGCGCGATCCAATGTACGGTCGCGGCGTTGCTACCTGCAGTCGCCGAGGCGTTCGTTGGCAGGGAAGGCACGGTTGCCGCCACGAACTGCGAAACGGCGCTCGTGCTGCCAGCGAACGCCGCGCCGGCGGCGTAGACGGCCATGATCGTGTGACCGCCGGCCGCCAAAGCCGAGGTCGTGAAGCTTGCGCTCCCCGACGTGTCGACGGTTGCCAGAGCGAGCTCGGTCGTGCCGTTCTCGTAGTCGTACTCGTCGAACTCGACCGTTCCGGTAGGGCGGGCGGTGCTGGGTGCCAGCGCGATCACCGACGCGGTGAAGGTCACCGATTGTCCGAACACCGATGCCCCCGACGACGACATGACGGTCGCAGTCGCCGCCGCGTTCACCTGTTGGGTGAATCCGCCGGATGCACTGGCCGCCGCCGACGGGCCGCCGCTGTACGTCGCCGTGATCGCGTGCGAAGCAACCGCGAGCACCGAGGTTGCGAGCGTTCCCTTCCCGGAACCATCGAGGGTGCCTGAACCCAGGGTCGTCGTGCCGTCCTTGAATACGACCGTGCCGGTCGGCGTTCCGGCCGCGGGGGCCGTCACGGACACGGACGCCGTGAACGTGACCGGCTGGCCGAACACCGACGGCGAGCTCGACGACGCGATATTCGTGACGGTCGCGGCCTTGCCGACGACCTCGGCGAGCGCCGATGATGTACTCGCCATGAACCCGACTGCACCGCCATAGCCGGCGGTGATCGCGTGCCACCCAACGCCAAGCGCCGAGGTCGTGAGCGTCGCGGTCCCCGTACCGTCGAGGGTGCCCGAACCCAGCGTCGCGGCACCGTCCTTGAACACCACGAGCCCGGTCGGGCTCCCGGAACCGGGAGCCGACGCGGACACCGACGCCGTGAACGTAACCGGCTGGCCGGAAACCGACGGCGACACCGACGACGTGACACCCGTCGCGGTCGCGGCCGCGTTCACCTGTTGGGTCAGGCCGCTCGACGTGCTCGCCGCCGAAAAGCGGTCGCCGCTGTAGGTCGCGGTCAGCGTGTTCGACCCGACCGCGAGCGCCGAGGTCGTGAGCGTCGCGGTCCCGGAACCGTCGAGGGTCCCCGAACCCAGTGTCGTGGCGCCAACGTTGAACACAACGGTCCCGGTTGGGACCGCGGATCCGGGTGCCAGCACGGACACGGACGACGTGAGCGTGACCGGCTGGCCGAACACCGATGGAGACCCCGACGACGAGATGACGGTCGCAGTCGCCGCCCCGTTCACCGGTTGAGTAAGCCCGCGCGATGCGCCGGCCGCGAAGGACGCGTCGCCGCTATAGGTCGCCGTGATCGTGTGCGACCCGACTGCCAGCGCCGAGATTGTGAGCGCCGCGGTCCCGGAACCGTCGAGGCTGTCCGAACCGAGGGTCGTAGTGCCGTCGTTGAACACAACCGTCCCGGTCGGTGTTCCGGTGTCGGGTGCAACGACCGAGACGGATGCCGTGAACGTGACCGGCTGGCCGAATACCGACGGCGACACCGATGATGACACGCCCGTCGCCGTGCTCGCTCTGCCGACGACCTCCACCGCATTCGACGTACTGCCGGCGAAGGACGCGTCGTCGCCGTAGACCGCGGTGATCGAGTCCGACCCAAGCGACGACAGGGAGGATGTGTACGTGGCGTTCCCGGAACCGTCGACGGAGCTCGCGGCCAAAGTGGTTGCGCCGTCCATGAACGCGACGGAGCCGGTCGGGGTTCCGGCGCCGGGTCCCGCCACCGACACCGACGCGGTGAAGGTGACCGACTCGCCGAACACCGCTGGTTGCGAGCTCAAGCCGGTAACGGTCGCGGCCTTGCTGACCTGTTGGGCAAGACCGCTCGACGCGCTCGTCGCGAACGAAGGGTCTCCGCCATAGGTCGCGGTGATCGTGCGCGACCCGACTGCGAGCCCCGACGTCATGAATGCCGCGTTGGCCGAACCGTCCAACGCAACGGTTGCCAACGTCGTGGCGCCGTCGTTGAACACGATGCTTCCGGTGGGCGTACCGGTACCGGGTGCAACGACCGAGACGGATGCCGTGAACGTGACCGCCTGGCCGAACACCGACGGCGATCCCGACGACGCGATGACGGTCGTCGTCCCGATCTGGTTGGCGACCTGAGAGACGGCGTTCGACATGCTGCCCGTGAAGTTCGTGTCGCCTCCATAGACCGCGGTGATCGGGTGGGTCGCGATCGAAAGCGACGACGTGGTGAAGGCCGCGTTGGCCGAACCGTCCAACGCGACCGTCGCTAGCGTCGTTGCTCCGTCCTTGAACACGACCGTGCCGGTCGGTGTTCCGGCACCCGGTGCCGTCGCCGACACGGACGCCGTGAACGTGACCGGCCGGCCGAACACCGACGGCGACCCCGACGACCCGATGCTCGTGACGGTCGCGGCCCTGCCGACCACCTCGGCGAGCGCCGCCGACGTGCTCGCCCTGAACCCGACCGCACCTCCATAGCCGGCGGTGATCGCGTGCGACCCGACCGCGAGGGCCGAGGTCGTGAGCGTCGCGGTCCCGGAACCGTCGAGGGTCCCCGAACCCAGCGTCGTGCCACCGTCCTTGAACACCACCGTCCCTGACGGCGTCGCCCCACTCGCCGCGACGATCGCGGTGAGCGTGACGCGCTGTCCCGACACCGCCGGTTTCGCCGACGAGGAAAGCCAGCTGCTCGTCGCAAGGTTCGGACCGAAGCCCACGAGGTGCCCGTCGTAGGTCCCGACGTAGGCGCGTCCGTTGTTGAAGGTTGGCAGCGAGAACTTGGTGGCGACCCCGACCGGCGCGCGGAACAACAATGGCAGCGCGCTCGTGAAACTTTGTCCGGGCGCGATCGCGCCGTAGGCCTGCAGTTCGGCAGCGCCAGTGGACGGATCCGCGGCAATGACCCAGACGAGGGCAGAACCGGAGGTGGACCCGTTCGAAGTGACGACTGGCGACATCGCGCGAGAGCAACACTTGCCGTTGCCGACGATCCCGATCGTCGGCGTCCCCGCGTGCGTCGTTATCTTCCACGCCTGCAGCCACCCACGCTGGCTCATATAGAAATTGCCGCCGTCGCCGGGCCACACCGCGGCGTGGCCGAACACCGCCCCGTTGAGCGGCGACTGGGCCACCGACGCGTCCGTCCCGCCGGGGCCCTGAGCCAGTCCTCCGAGGTTGTCGCGATCGAGCAAGTAGGTGATGCCTTGTTTCCCGCCTACGACCAACAGGTGTGGGTGTCCGGCGACACCCATGCTGTCCGGCAGCGCCACCGGGCCGCCCGAGCCCAAATCGAGGTCCTGCGCCTCCAAGACGCCCGGATCGAAGGGCGTGAACCGATCGCCCACGGTGACCGTGCCGTCCGGCTGTTGGTCGAGGCGGACGACGGAGTCTCCGTCGGGGGCCGGACCGTTGCCCGTGGCGAGGAACAGGCGGCCGCTGCCGTCGGACATCAGACCGGATCCTGCTTGCCATATGCCACCGCCGATCGACGACGCGCCGGTCGCATCCGTCCACAGCGTCTGAGCGCCGGTCGAGGTCGAGACCCCCGCGATCCAACCCTTGTACGGTCCCTCGTCGCCAAAGCTCGCGAAGCCCGCATAGACCCAACCGTTCAGCAACGTCAGCCCCGCGCGTTGCAGCTCCCACGGCGCGTTGAAGACTGATGACGGATCGTTGCTCGCAGTCCCCGCGATTTGTACCGGCCACCCAGGTCGCTCGGCTCCGGTCGAGACATCCAATGCGTGAAGCATCGACTTCCCGGAAGAGGCGTTGGCGCCGTCCCACGTTCGCGCCATCACATACACCGTGTTCGTTACGGGATCCACCACGGGTGTCGAGGTCACGCCGATCTCGGGACTGAGAAAGAAGGATATGTTCCGAGCGATCGCGCCAGGCGGTTCGGAAGTGCCAACCGTCTGAGACCATTGGATCGCGCCCGTAACGGTGTCGATGCCGTAGACCCGGTCGTGCTCGGTGGCGACGATTACCGTTGATCCAACGACAACGGGCTGCGCGTACACCTCGCCTGCGACGGGCGTACTGAAGACCCTCCCGAACGATCCGTTGCCGATCGTCGATGGCGAGAGCGCGGGCTCGCTCGGATCCCAACCATCGCGCGTCAGATGGTTGTCGATCGTGAGTACGTCAGCTCGAGCCACCTTCGCGACGCCGAACACGGACACCGAGAAGAGACCTGTGGACGCGAGGAAGACGACGAGCGCCGCCGTCAACGATCGCCGCGCACGCCTCATCCCCCGTCGCCTCCAGGGCAGATCTACCCCAACGCACCGCATCCGAACCCAGCTCGCGCCGGATTCGATCGCGATAATGACCGAAGGAGCGCCGACATCGGTTCGCTCCGGTCGTCATCTCCCGCCAACCGAGGCTACTGGTGCCGACCCGGACCGCAAATGGCTCGAGCCGTGATTCCGCGGTCGTGCTGACAGGATTCGAACTTCCAGTTCGAGGAAGGTCGTTCGCAGTGGATATCGACGGCTTCACGCGCACCGAGAGACGGGGCATTCCGTCGAAACTCCAACACGCAGTTCGCGGCTTCTGCGACGAATCGTGGCTCCACCCCCGACCTTCAGACGCGTCAGACGACGTAAAAGCTGCGAAGCATTTGTTCAGATCACCTCAAGTGCCTACCGTCGGCACTTGGTAGTGGCGGGGCCGAACGGGGCGGAGTGATGTCCGTTGTAGACGACAGGTGCGGCCGCGTGCCGTTCAACGACCTCGGTCGCCAACACCGGTCCCTTGCCCCGGAGTTGGAACGAGTCGCGCTGCGCGTCATGCGCGGCGGCCGGTACGTACTCGGGATCGAGGTCGAAGCATTCGAGTCGGAATTCGCGGCGTACTGCGGTGTGAGCGGATGCGTCGGCGTCGCCAACGGTACGGATGCCCTCGAGCTGGCGATGCGGGCGCTCGGTTGCGGTCCCGGAAGCGAGATCGTCATGGTCGCCAACGCAGGCATGTACGCCGCGACCGCCTGCGTCGCGGTCGGCTCGATGCCGGTCTTCGCGGACATCGACCCCGTCACCGGAACGCCGCGCGCCGAATCGCTCGCGAGCCTCTTCGGCCCTCGGACGCGAGCCGTCGTCGTAACGCATCTCCAGGGGATGGTGGTCGACGTTTCCGAGATCCGAACCGCCATCGGTACGGCCGACATCGCAATAATCGAGGATGTCGCGCAAGCCCACGGCGGAGCGATCGGCGGCGTGCGCACCGGCGCGCTCGGCGACGTCGCTGCGTTCAGCTTCTATCCGACCAAGAATCTCGGAGCCGTGGGAGACGGCGGGGCGGTCACGAGCAACGATCCGAAGGTTCTCGAGGCCGTGCGCGAGCTCCGTCAGTACGGCTGGACCGATCGGTTCGTCGCGACGCGCCCCGGGGGGCGCAACAGTCGGCTCGACGAGATCCAGGCCGGGCTGCTGCGCGTGAAGCTGCCCGGCCTCGACGACGGTAACGAACGGCGGCGAGCGATCGCCCGGGCCTACGTCGAGGCGGCTGACGGGCGTTTGCATTTCCCGCACGAATCGGCCCGCGACTACGTCGGCCATCTGTGTGTCGCCCGGCATCCGGATCGGGACCGGCTGCGGCGACTTCTCGAAGCGCGCGGCATCGAGACCGCGATCCATTATCCCGTTCCCGATCACCTGCAACCCGCCCTTGCCGGAATCGCGTGGCGCGATGCCGATCTCACAGAGACTGAGCTGGCGGCGCGAGAGGTCTTTTCTCTCCCCTGTTTCCCGGAGCTCACCGATAACGAGGTCGCGCGCGTGTGTGACGCGCTCGACGAGATCCTGTGACTGGGGTGCCGGCGATGCCCGTCCAAACTCCCAGGCTCTCGCTCGTCATCCCCGTGTACAAGAACGAGGCCGAGATCGCCGCGCTGATCGGGTCGCTTTGCGAACTCCAATCCCAACTGCCCGGCGAGCTCGAAGTCGTATTCGTCGTCGACGGCAGCCCCGACCGTTCTCACGAGCTACTCGCGCAAGCCCTCCCCGCGATGCCGTTCCGCTCGGTTCTTGTCGAGTTGTCGAGAAACTTCGGGGCGTTCGCCGCCGTCCGCCAGGGGCTCAGCACCGCCTCGGGCGACTACTTCGCCGTCATGGCGGCCGACCTGCAGGAACCGCCCGAGCTCGTTGTCGAGTTCTTCGAACGTCTCGTCTCGGCCGACGCCGACGTCGTCGTGGGCGAGCGCGTCGGTAGGGCCGATCCCAGGCTCACGCGACTCACATCGCACCTGTACTGGCGGACGTATCGTCGTTTGATCCTCGCGGACATGCCGTCGGGCGGGATCGACGTCTTCGGCTGCAACAAGGTGGTACGCGACGCACTGCTTTCAATGCGGGAATCTCATTCGTCGCTCGTGGGCTTTCTCATTTGGTCGGGATATCGTCGTGTCGCCATACCGTACGTTCGGCGCAACCGCGAGCTCGGTAAGAGTGCATGGACCTTTCGGAAGCGACTCCGCTACATGCTGGACAGCTCGTTCTCGTTCAGTGACCTTCCCATGCGCCTACTCCTCACGACGGGAACCGTGGGCCTCGCGTTGATGCTGCTGGCGAGTGGCATCGTGTTGGTCGGATGGCTGCTCGGCGTCATCGACGTAGCGGGTTATACGCCGCTGATGCTCGCAGTGCTCGACTCGGGTGCACTCATCGTCTTCTCGCTCGGGATCATCGCGTCGTACGTGTGGCGCGTGTACG
>DATCCI010000126.1:0-2277 GCA_036511415.1 Acidimicrobiia bacterium | reverse complement strand
CCGGCTGGGCGGCAATCCGCGTCGGGAACTCGTCGCGGAGCACACGCACGACACCGCGGTGCAGCTCGCCGCGGGTCGTGCGCAACAGCGAATGGATGGCCGCGTCCTGCACGAGGGCGTGCTTGAACACATACGTGTCCGGCGAGCGGCGCAGGATCAACCCGTTCGCGGTCAATTGCTCGAGCGCGTCGTCGAGCTCACCGATTGCGACGGCGTGCGGCACCTCGGCGACGACGAGTCGCAGCATGTCTCGTGAGAACTCACGCCCGATCACGGCTGCCACTTGCGCGAAGAATTTCGCGGAGCCGAGGCGGTCGAGGCGGGCCAAGAGGGAGCTCTGCAGTGTGAACGGGATCGCGGTCGCGTCGTCGGACTCGAGCACCATCTGGCTCAGCTCTTCGAGGAACAACGGGTTGCCCTCGGCGCGCTCGACGATGGTCCGGCGCACCGCCTCCCTGGCGTCCCAGCCGTCGAGGACCGCGTCAACCAGCTCCGTGGCAGCTCGCTTCGTCACCGGCTCGAGGTTCACCACGGCGACGTTGGCCGAGGCGGCCCACGCCGGCGTGAACTCCGGCCGGGAGGTCGTCACGAGCAAGATGCGTTCCGTCGCGACTCGATCGACAACCCGCGCGACCACTTCGAGACTCGACGGATCGCACCAGTGGAGGTCTTCGATCAACACCGCGATGGGCTCGCGCGCACTGAAGGCAACGAGGAGTTCGACGAGTCCGTCGATCGTTCGCCTTCGGCGCGCTTCGGGACTCAGGTCGCCGAGTACATCGGAGCCCGCATGCGGAACCGCGAGGAAGGAGCAGAGCAGGGCGAGCATCTCATCAGTGTCGAAATCGGCGGCACGCAGCGCATCCTGTACGAGCGCGACACGTTGGCCTGGTTCGTCACCGGCCGTGAAGCCGACAACCCGTTCGACGATCTGTTGGACCGGATGGAACGCGGTATTGCGGACGTAACGCGTGCACGACGCGCCGAGCGTTGCGTGCGGGCGCCCCCTGAGATGCTCTCGCAGCTCGATCGCAAGGCGCGATTTTCCGATACCCGGCTCGCCGCAGATGTGTACCGCGTGACCCGAGCCGCGTGCCGCCCGGTCCCAAGCATCGAAGAGCAACTGGCGCTCCCGGTCGCGACCGACGAACGGCCCCGAGCCGCGCTCGCGGTGCGCCTCGAGCGGGCTACCAACCGTGCTCACACTGAGGACCCGATGCACCGCAATCGGTTGCGGAACGCCCTTCACGGAGTGTGAACCGGCGCCTTCAACGACGAACCCCTCGACCAGTCGCTGCGTGGCCGCGGTCATCACGACGGCGCCGGCTTCGGCGATGGCCTGCACGCGCGCCGCGATGTTGGGCGTCTCGCCCAATACGACCGTGTCGTGCCGACCCCCGGCGCCGACCGTGCGGATCACACACGGCCCGCTGTGCAATCCGACCCGCACCGATAGATCGCTCGGCAACGCCTCGACGGCCCGAACGATCTCGAGCGCGGCGCGCACTGCTTGTTCGGCGGAATCCTCGCTCGCTTCGGGATATCCGAACAACACGAGGAGTCCGTCGCCGAGCAGCTGGGCGACGAACCCGCCGAACCGAGCCACGACGGCGGTGACGGCGTCGTGATACACGCGGATCGCCGCGCCGTAGTCCTCTGAATCGAGCCGGGTCGACAGTTCCGTGGAGCCCACCAGGTCGCAGAAGAGGACGGTGAGATCACGCCGGTCGGTGTCGGTCGACGTCGTCCCCGCCGCGTGCGCGGCGACCAGCACGTCGCCGTCGGCGGTGGCAACACCCCGCACCTCTACGAGCTCGGCAACGACTTCGTCGAGCTGCGCGTCGTCGAGATCGAACTCGCGCTGCATCGCACGCTTCGAAACTCGGCCCTCTCGCTGGATGGCGGCGCCGGCTTGCTTCACGGTATCGAGGAATCCCATGAGCGTCTCCCGCCGCGTCGTTCGCCGAGCCGACTGAACCGAACAACGCTTCGCGGGACGCTACCCCAGACGAATCGAGAGCCGGAAAAGGGACTCGAACCGACGACCTGCTGATTACAGAGAGCCGGGTGTCGGGATCGAACCGACGACCTGCTGATTACAAATCAGCTGCTCTACCGACTGAGCTAACCCGGCGGGACCCCGAATGTTACCGGTGACGTCGGCGCGCGACCTCGTGACACGCGAGTGTCGCGGCGGCGGCAACGTTCAGCGACGCGAGGCGCCCGTGCACCGGAATGCGAACGAGGACGTCGCAACGCTCGCGCGTGAGACGCGCC
>DATCCI010000125.1:0-3688 GCA_036511415.1 Acidimicrobiia bacterium | reverse complement strand
CGCTCGACGACGCGGAGCGCGACCTGCGCCAGCCCGAGGCCCGGCGCGCGAAGGAGGTTCGCCGGGTGCTGCAGTACGTGCTCGACACCGCCCGCGACTGCGTGCGGTCGTAGCCCCGGCTCCTCGCAGTACCGACACCGCGTCCGATCCCGCGCCGCTCGTTCTGGGCGCGGTCTGTGGGGCGCGTGTGCACGGTGCACGCCAAAAGGCCGGTGGGGGAGGCGCGGCGTCGACATCGCCCCGCAGGCTCATCAAATTAGGCGATGGCACCGAGGCGTGATGGCCCGACCATGGGAATGTGGGGCGGCGGGCCGTTGGTTTTGCGATCCTTGTTTTCGTGGGCGCGCTCGCGTCCTACGTCCCGACCGCGCTGTTGCGGCCGGCGGCCGCCGGGGCGGCGGAGAACCCCTGGGCCCATGCCGTCGAAGGGGCGTTCGCCACGCTCGACGGAAGTGGCATGTACCTCGCCTACGCCGACGGCGGGGTGAGCACGATCGGGAAGGCCCGGAACTTCGGTGACGCGACGGGATTGCATCTGAACGGCCCGGTCCTGTCCGGGGCAGCATCACCGACGGGCGGCTACTGGCTCGTCGCGAGCGACGGCGGGATCTTCGGTTACGGGGGCGCCCGCTTCTACGGCAGCATGGGCTCGACCCGCCTGAACCAACCGGTGTTCGCGATGGCGCCGGCCCGGGGCGGCAAGGGCTACTGGCTCGTCGCGCGCGATGGTGGCGTCTTCTCGTTCGGCAATGCGCAGTTCTACGGCTCGACGGGCTCCATTCATCTTTCGCAACCGATCGTCGGAATCGAGTCGATCCCGGACGGGCACGGGTACCGCTTCGTCGCGAAGGACGGCGGCGTCTTCGACTTCGGCGATGCCCGCTACTACGGGAGCCTGCCGTCGCGCAACATTCATGTCAGCGACGTAGTCGGCATGGCCGCGACTCCGACCGGTCGTGGTTACTGGATCGCGCGGGCCAACGGGGCAGTGGAAGCGTTCGGCGACGCGCCGAACTTCAGCAGCTACTCGTCGCTGTCCTACGACCCGGTGGCGGCAATCGCGACGAACCCGGCGGGGGTCGGCTACCGACTCGTCACCCAGTACGGCGCCACGATTCCCTTCGGCCACGCACCCGCGGGCAGCCAGATCACGGCGCCGCAAGCGTGGTACCTCTCACAGCTCGTGTGCCGGTCGAGCCTCAAGACGGCCGCGGACTACCAAGCGATGTTCGACACTCGAGGCCCGTTGTGGGACGACGCCGACGGGGCGTATCCCGTCGATCTCCACGACGGCCGGCGCCTGTGGCTCTTCGGCGACACCTACGCCGGTCCGAGCGACGCGACCACGATCCTTCCTGGTTTCCGGTTCTTGCGAAACAGCATCGCCGTCGAGCACGGCGGATGCTTCGAGTTCCGAACCGGGGGAGCGGTGGCCGCCGTCAACTATATGCCCAATCCGACGCCGAACGAGTTCTACTGGCCGATGGACGGTGTCGTCGACACCGCCGCCGGTGTCGTGCGGCTCAGCGCGATGCGGGTCGAGAACGTCCCCAATACGAACGGATTCTCCTTCCACGTGCTCTCGGTCGACATCATCACCCTCGACCTGCACACGCTGGCCCCCTTGGGCTCGGCACCAATGCCGGCCGCCGGAGGCGTGCGCTGGGGCACGTCGATGGTCGACGACGATCCAACGTGGGTGTACGTGTACGGCAACGATGCGAACAACCAGCGCTACGCAGCTCGTACAACCCGCGCGCACCTGCTCGACGGCCAGTGGCAATACAGCACCGGGACCGGCTGGAGCACCAACCCCGCAGCGATGCGGCCAATGCTGTTCCGTACCGCCGACAATCAACCCGACGTCGGAACCTCCGCAACCGCGCCCAACGTGGAGCGCTACGGCAACGGCTACATACTGTCGGCAAAACGGTGCGACAGCTGGTGGTGCGACGACGTGACGGCCTGGTACTCCGCAACACCCGCCGGCCCGTGGAGGGCGGTCAACAGCAACGGCGGGCGAATCGCGACAACTCCCGCCGGCACCGGCCAGTTCACGTACAACGGCCATCTCGTGCGCAACGGGAACACGTGGATGGTCGTGTGGAACCTCAACCGCATGTACACCAGCTACGCCAAGTTCGTGTTCGGTACCTACGACGCCGCCCCGGTCGGCCTTCCGTCGCCGGCCGTCCTCGCCGCCCGGAAATGAGCCCGCCGAAGCTCGGCACTCCCCCGTAACGCCGATAATGCCCGTTATGTCAACTTGCGCGGAATTGCACGCAGGTGTCCGGGGCGGCGAGCCTCGCTCGCATGACGCCTGACGACCTCGTCGAGATCGAACTGATCAAGCGGCTCAAGTACAAGTACGCCCGCTGCCTCGATCAGAAGCTTTGGGACGAGATCGCCGAGTGCTTCACGGCCGACGCGCACGCGGCGTACAGCGGAGGCGGGTACTCGTTCGACGGCCGTGACGCGATCGTCGATTTCCTGCGCCGTTCGATGGGGGCCGAGACCTTTCACTCGAGCCACAAGATGCATCATCCCGAGATCGACCTCACCGGCCCGGAGACGGCCCGCGGCGTATGGGCGCTCGACGACGTCGTGGTGATGACCGACTTCGAGCTCACGATCCGGGGCTGCTCGTTCTACGAGGACGAGTACGTCAAACGAGACGGCGCGTGGCGGATCCAGCGCACCGGTTACAAGCGGATCTTCGAGGAGATGCAGCCGCGCGGCAACGTCGGCGGACTACGCCTGACCGCGTCGTGGTGGGCAACCGGCGGTCGCAGCGAGCTCCCGGCGGGCTGAGCACGTGTCAGCGACGGCTGCGGAGATCAGAGCGGGCTCGACCATCCCGTCATCGAGTACCTGCAGTGGTTCCGCGACCTGCTCCGCGACGAGCTCGACGTGACGCCGACGCTCTGCAGCGATCTGGTCGGTCAGTCCGATGAACGTCACAGTGACGTAATCGGCCGGTACGACCCGACGCGGCTCGACCGCGCGCGGCTCGCGGCGCTTATCGAGCGCCACGGCGACTGCGAGGTACGCGCCCTCGCGGTCGACCTCGATGCCGCGCTCCACATGCTCAGCGAGCCCGACGAAGACCGTTCGGCGCTCGACGAGTTCGCGGCGAGCGGGCTGCGCTCCCCCGCCGACACGGTGCTCGCCCCCCGATGACGCATCCGTGGCGCACCGCGACCGTCGCGTCGGGCGGCGAGACGATCTACTACGAGGTGACCGGTGCCGACGACGCGCCCGCGGTCGTGCTCACGCACGGCGCCGGCGGGTCGCACGCGGCGTGGTTCCAACAGGTACCCGCATTGGCTGACGCCGGCTACCGCGTCGTCACATGGGACAGCCGGGGTTTCGGCCTCTCGACGTTCGCGACCGGCGTGCTCGGCATGGAAGCCGCCGTTGCAGACCTCGACGCCATCTCGAAGGCTTCCGGCATCGAGCGCATGCACCTTGTCGGACAGTCGATGGGCGGCTGGTGGGCAACGGCATTCGCACTCGCACGATCACAACGCCTGCGATCGCTCACGCTGTCGAACACCGTCGGCGGATTGTGGACCGACGCGCTCGCCGGACACTTTGCGAACTTCGTCGCGGGCACGGCGGGCGCCGACGAGAGCCGTATGGGTGTGCACAGCGCACTCGGACCGTCGTTCGTCGTTCGCGATCCCGC
>DATCCI010000124.1:0-2344 GCA_036511415.1 Acidimicrobiia bacterium | reverse complement strand
CGAACGAACGGGATCTGTTCGTGTACCTGCCCCCGGGCTACGAGCGATCAGATCGTCGGTATCCGACGGCGTATCTGCTGCACGCGTACGGCGAGACGGCCGAGGAAGTGGTTACGCCACCGACCAGCGGGCAACGCTGGTGGCCACCGATCGAGGACGTCCTCGACCCGGCGTTCGGGCGGTTGGGCGTTCCTCCGATGATCGTGGTCATACCCGACGGCAACTCGAGGTACGGCTGCGGCCAGTGGGTGGACTCACCGGTGACCGGCAACTTCGAACAGTACGTGTTGCACGACGTGATCCCGTACGTGGACGCCGCGCATCGCACGCTTCCGCACGCGCGAAGCCGCGGCGTGTTCGGTTTCTCTTCCGGAGGATTTGGTTCCTGGAACCTTGCCTCGCGCAACCCCGACGTGTTCGGCGCGATGGCCGTGCTCTCGGCCGACTCGTACCTCGACATGACCCACAAGTTCATGTTGTACAAGTACCTGGACAGCATTTGGCCGGACGCGCCTGACGGCCCGCTCGAGGGCAACTTCTGGTCCGAGATCGTCTACGACTACGCCGCGTGCTACTCGCCGAACCCGGACCGGCCGCCCTTCTACGTCGATCTCCCGGTGGCACATCCCAGCGGTGAGCTGATCCAGGATGTCTGGGACCGCTGGTTGAGCTTCGACCCGGTCGTCAACGTGCTCGACCGCCTCGACAATCTCCGACAGCTGTCCGGCATCTTGCTCGACGCCGGGGTCAACGACGATTACAACCTGCACTGGGGCCACCGGCTGCTGAGTCACCACCTGCGCGCAGCCGGCATCGCTCACGAACACACCGAGAACCCGGGAAATCACGGGGGCCGAGCAGTCGAGCGGCACCAGGTGGCGCTCGAATGGCTGGCGCAGGTCCTCGACGCGGACTAGAGCCGGCACGCGCGCGACGCCCGCGCCCAGCCGATGACCGCCGAAGCGAGGTGGAAAGCCATGCCTCCGGTCTGGCACCGTTGGCGGCTGTGCCGCTCGACCAGGAGTCCGTCGAACCCGATCCGATCGCGCAGTTCCGCCGCTGGTACGACGAGGCGCGGGCCGCGCACGTGGTCCAGCCCGATGCCATGACGCTCGCGACCGCCGCCCCCGACGGTGCCGTCTCGGCCCGCACCGTGCTGCTGCGCGGTCTCGACGACCGTGGGTTCGTGTTCTTCACGAACGTCGAGAGCGCCAAGGCCGCGCAGCTCGTCTCCAACCCGCGTGCCGCGCTCGTGTTCCATTGGCGAGAGCAGGAGCGGCAGGTGCGCGTGACCGGCGCCGTGCGGCGGGTCGACGACGCCGACGCCGGTCGCTACTGGGAGAGCCGGCCGCGCGGCCATCGTGTGAGCGCGTGGGCGTCGCCACAGAGCCACGTCGTCGACCGGGCCGAGTTGGAGGCGCGCGTCGCGGAGGTCGAGGAACGGTTCGCCGGCCAGGATCCCCCGTTGCCGCCGTTCTGGGGCGGGTTCGTCGTCGGCGTCGACGAGCTCGAATGCTGGCAGGGGCGGCCCGATCGCCTGCACGACCGGGTTCGTTACCGACCCGACGGGAATGGCGGCTGGCGGCGCGAGCGGCTCGCGCCGTGAACCCGGCGACCATCGGCGCCTTCGTCGTCGCCGGCCTCTTCGCGACCGGCGACTGGATCGCCAAGGCGCGGTCCCGGATGGCGCTCGAGTACCTCTGCAAGCCGGCGACGCTCATCGCGCTGATCGTCGCCGCGGGCCTGCTCGACCCTGGAGCCGATGCACACACGCGCCGCGTCTGGTTCGTCGCGGCGTTGATCTGTTCGCTCACGGGCGACGTGCTGCTCATGCTGCCGGAAGACCTCTTCGTCCCCGGCCTCGCCGCGTTCCTCGTCGGGCACCTCTGCTATCTCGCCGGCTTCTGGACGCAGGCACCGTCGCTGATCGCGCTCGTGGTCTCGGCCGCCGTGGTCGCGGCGGTGGTTGCGCCGCTCGGACACCGGATTCTCACCTCGATCGCACGAGCCGCCGAACCGGGGGCGCTGCGCATCGCGGTCGCGGCCTATGTCGCGGTCATCTCCGCCATGCTCGCCACGGCCCTCGCGACCGGCAACCTCGCCGCCGGGGCGGGTGCCGTCCTGTTCGTCGCGTCGGATGCGATGATCGCCTGGGACCGATTCGTGCGGCGCTTCCGGTGGGCGCCGGTCGCGATCATGGTGACGTACCACCTCGGTCAGGCCGGTCTGGTCGCGTCACTCCTGCACTGAACCGGCGCCCGGCGCGCGCCGCGCGCACCGCGAACCCACGCTCAGTGGCCTTTTGCGCTTGAGTTGCTCACGGAAAGTGCCGATTGCCAACCCA
>DATCCI010000123.1:0-2559 GCA_036511415.1 Acidimicrobiia bacterium | reverse complement strand
CTGCGCCGCGTCCTTGTCGCCGCGGCCCGACAGTGTCACGAGCACCGTCGAGCCCGCAGGGATCGCGTGTCCCGCCTCACGCGCGACCCAGGCGATCGCGTGCGCCGGTTCGAGCGCGGGGACGATGCCCTCGGTCGCCGACAACAGCTGGAAGCCCGCGAGCGCTTCTTCGTCGGTGGCGGCGTGGTACTCGGCCCGGCCCGTCGCCGCGAGCATCGCGTGCTCCGGACCGACCCCCGGGTAGTCGAGACCGGCGCTGATCGACGAGGCCTCGAGGACCTGGCCGTACTCGTCCTGCAAGAAGAGCGACCGCATGCCGTGGACGACGCCGGGCACCCCCCGCAGTACGGCAGCCCCGTGGTGACCGGATTCGAGTCCGAGCCCTCCGGCCTCGACGCCGACGAGCCGAGCGTCTGTGTCGAGGAATCCCTGGAACGTCCCGATCGCGTTCGAGCCGCCACCCACGCACGCGACCACGACGTCGGGGTCGGCGCCGCCGAGCAGCTCGCGGCATTGCAGGAGCGCCTCGTCGCCGACGACGCGCTGGAACTCGCGCACCATCCAGGGAAAGGGATGCGGACCCATCGCGGAGCCGAGGCAATAGTGCGTGCTCTCGACGCTCGCGACCCACGCGCGCATCGCCTCGTTCACCGCGTCCTTCAACGTGGCACTTCCGGACTGCACCGGAACCACCTCGGCGCCGAGCAACTTCATGCGCCACACGTTCAGGGCCTGACGCTCGACGTCGACCGCACCCATGTAGACGGTGCAGCCCAAGCCGAACAGGGCCGCCGCGGTCGCCGTCGCGACACCGTGCTGACCTGCGCCCGTCTCCGCGATCACACGCCCCTTTCCCATGCGGCGCGCCAGCAACGCCTGCCCGAGCACGTTGTTGATCTTGTGCGAGCCCGTATGGGTGAGGTCTTCGCGCTTCAGCAACACCCGCACACCGAGCCGCTCGGACAGGCGCTGACATTCGGTGACCGGGGTGGGTCGCCCGGCGTAGCTCGACAACAGCCCGGCGTACTCGTCGCGGAAGTCGTCGTCGAACCACGCGCGGCGGAACTCGCGCTCGAGCTGCGCGAGCGCGGGGACGAGGGTTTCGGGTGCGTACCGCCCGCCGAACTCCCCGAAGCGACCGAGTCCGACGGGTTCGGGTCCCGGTGGCTCGAGATGCACGGGCGCGCCGCGCCGCGGAGCAGACATCCGGCGGAGTGTACGGGGCCGGCGCCGATCGGCGCGCGGGTTCAGCGGTCGATCTGCCAGTCCCAGGGTCGCGTGACGCCGGCCACCTCGTCGACGGTGAGGTCGATCGTCGGATCCGGGGTCAGATCGGCAACGTCGGCCCCGGCCTCGCGCGCCGCGATGACGAACCGTCGCAACTTTCCCGGATCCTTGAGGCCCGGCGCTCGTTCGACTCCGGTGGACACGTCGACGCCCCACGGTCGCACGAGGTGAATCGCTTCGCCGACGTTCTCGGGGGTGAGCCCGCCGGCGAGAAGAATGCGTTTCCCTCGCGGTGCGCCCTCGGCCATGCGCCAATCGAACACCTTGCCCGAACCGGGATCGGGCGAATCGACGAGGACGATGTCGGCTGCGCTCCTCGCCGCCGAGGCCAGCGCGGGATCGCCCGCCGAGAATCCCTGGATCACGAACTGAACGCGTTCGCGTATCCACTTCACCTCCGACGCGGGCTCGCTTCCGTGCAGCTGCACTCCGTGCAAGCCGGCGCGACCGACGACCTCTACGATCCGCTCGGGCCGTTCGTCGCGGAACACGCCGATCGTGTGCATCTCCCGCGGGAGTCGCCGCACGATGTCGCGCACCGTCTCGGGGTCGACCCGCCGTCGGCTCGGCGCGAACACGAACCCGAGCGCATCGGCGTCGAGCGCGGTCGCGAGCAGCGCATCGTCCTCGTTGGTGATCCCGCAGATCTTGACGAACATCTAAAGGTGCTCGGGCTCAAGCTTCGAGATGGTCGCACGTGAGGTCGTCGAGCACATCGCGATCGATGGTCATGCGGGGCTCCTTCGAGTGACGGGCGCGTCCGCGAGCTCGCGCACGAGCGCGCGGGGGTCGTCGGCGCGCACGAGTGCCTCACCGACGAGAATCGCGTCGAAGCCCGCAGCGGCGAGCCGTCGCGAGTCGTCGGCCGATCGGATTGCCGATTCGGCAACCGCGATCGCCGCGCTCGGGATCGAGGTCGACAGCGCGGTAGCCCGACCGAGATCCTCGACGAAGGTCGAGAGGTCCCGGCTGTTGATGCCGACGACATGCGCGCCCGCTTGCAGCGCCCGCTCGACTTCGTGCGCGTCGTGTGCCTCGACGAGGACGCCCAGGCCGAGCGAGACCGCGAGCGAGTGGAGGTCGGCGAGCAGGGAGTCGTCGCGGATCGCGGAGACGATGAGCAGGATCGCGTCGGCGCCGATCGCACGTGATTCGTAGACCTGGATCTCGTCGATCGTGAAGTCCTTGCGCAGGCACGGCAGCGTCGTGGCCGCTCGGGCCGCCTGCAGGTCGGCGACCATTCCCCCGAAATACGGCTCGTCGGTCAGTACC
>DATCCI010000122.1:0-3163 GCA_036511415.1 Acidimicrobiia bacterium | reverse complement strand
CGCCACCAGTCCCGTCGTTGCGGTCGCGCAGTGGTTCGCGGGCCTGCTCGACATCGACGTTCTCGCGCTGCACGTATCCGAGGACGGAGACGGCCTGACCGCGCGGGCCGTCGCCGACGCGGCGGGCGTGAAGTGCGAGCTACGCGCCGGCGATCCTGTGGCCACCATCCGCGACGCGGCCGGGGCGCCCGATGTCCGCGCGCTCGCGATCGGTGCGCGTGGACTCCCAACCCACGGAATGCCCGCCGGCCACGTCGCGCTCGACGTGATCGGGGCCGTCGCGAAGCCGGTAATTGTCGTGCCGCCGGACGTTCGGGCTCGGCGCGACGCGCGTCTTCGCGTGTTGGCACCCGTCGACGAGGATCCCCGCAGTGCCGACGCGCTACGACGCGTCCTCGAGGAGATGCACGCGCCGGGCTTGGACCTGGTGCTGCTCCGCGTGTTCGACGCCGAACACATGCCCGAGTTCGCGGACCACGGGACCTACGACACCGACATCTTCGTAGAAGAGCTCATGCGCCGTACCGTTCTGTCCGCGGTGGCGCACACGAGCGTCGAGATGCGCGTCGGCAACCCGGCGCACACGATCCTCGCCGTCGAGCACGAGCTCGATTTCGATGTCGTCGTGCTCGGCTGGAACCAAGACCTCGTCAATGGACGCGCCTCGGTAGTGAAGCGACTGCTCGCCCACGCCAAGACACCCATGCTCCTCCTTCCTGCGCACAGCCTCGCCGACACCGCTCGAACGGTCTCGCAACGCGCGGGAGCAAGCTAGGCGAACGCGACGAAGACCGGCCCGCCCAGGAGGATTCGCCATGAGCTCCTCGAAGATCATCGTCGGGGTCGACGGCTCCGAGCACTCGATCCGTGCCGTGCAGTGGTGTGCCGCGCACGCGGCCGAGCTCGATGCAGAAGTCGTCGCGGTCCATGTCATCGATACGCCCGTCTACCTGAGTGACATCGAGCTTCCGGCCCCACCGCTCTCATCCGCACGACGCGGAAAGATGCACGAGCTCGTGACGCGCGATTGGTGCAAGCCGCTCGCGGACGCCGGCGTTCCCTACCGAGTCGTGCTGGGCGACGGCAGTCCGTCGGTCGGGCTCATGCGTGCCGCGGAGACCGAGGACGCCGAGCTCGTGGTGACCGGACGTCGTGGACGTGGCGGCTTCGCAGAGCTGGTCCTCGGCAGCACCGGCAACCAGCTCATGCACCACCTCGATCGGCCACTGGTCCTCGTACCGTGACGTCAAGCCGAGCCGGCGAGTCGCCGGCCGGTGATCTGCTCACCGATGATTCTCACGTACTCCTCTCTCTCGCCGGCAGGCCAGTCGTGTCCGAGCAGCGTCTGGGCGTGTACCAGCGCGTCGTGGTCGCGGATCTCTTGCGCGTGACCACGCACGAGCACGCTCCAACCAGGTGATGCGTTATCGACCTCGAACACGATGCGCGTGGCGAGGACGGCGGCATTGAGCTTGGTACCCGGCGCGGTACGGAACACGACGTCTCGATCCATCACGGCGTAGTACACGGGGAGTACAGCGAGCTGATCTGCAAGGTGCACGCCGACTCGGCCGAGGGTCCGGCTACGAAGGAGCAGATAGCACTCGGCCTCATCGAGCACATTGAGACCTTCGCTCGTCATCGCGCCAGTCTCACAGATCTCATGGCTGGATACGACATCACCGCGAGCGTCGAAGGATCGAGGGCGCATCTACGGGGCGCGATCCGAGCTTCGCCAAGGCATGTCGGCTTATCGCCGGCGCGCGATTCGTCGGAGTTCGCGCAGGTAGCGGAGGTGCTTGCGTGTATCCATTTCGAGCGTCGCGACGATGACGGGATCCAAAGAGTCGTCCCGGATCGGACGAAGTTGGCGGGCGAGTTTCCTGAGTTGACGAAGGTCGCGTCGCTCGAACTTGCGGAGACGACGGACGGAGTGAGCGAGGCCGTGGCGGTCAGTACTCCTGGTGAGCCAGGGCACGTGGGGTGCCTGCTCGACGAGCGACGCGCTCGATCGGAACTGGTTGGCAAGTTCGGTCAACACGCGATGATGCCGTTCCTCGTCTTCGAGGATGAGCTCTGCGAGGTAGCGGACGGGCGCATCCGGTGATGCAGCGAGTTGGCGGTACTCGTCGAGTATCTCTGCTTCGCCTGCAAGATGCTCGGCCAAATGCTCCAAGATGGCCGCGTCGAACGGGCTCATCGGCGGCGAGAGCGTACTGCCGCGGACCCGACCACCGTTCATGCTCATGTCGCACCCTCCTCTGTAATCGTCAAGGGATCTGGGCAGATCACGGAGTCGAGAAGCGAACTCGGATCGCGGTTGCCTCCACGACGTGTCCGTTCTCCGATGAGACGTTGTAGAGCACGATTGCGCCGTAGGGGCTCGTCGGCCGCACGAAGTCGAACGTGGCGTCGAAGGGGCCCATCCGGCCGTTCGAGCCGCCCATGAGGTAGCTCTCCACCAAGGCCTTGGAGTTGTCGTCCTGACGGATCGACACCTGCACGGTTGCCTCGAATGCCGTGCTGGTACCGCGCAGCCTGACCGGCGAGGCGATCCCTGCGAGAGCGGCAGGTTCGCTGATGCTGATATTGGATGTCGCGGCGCCGAGTACCCACCATTCGCCTCCGGTGCCGAGCCGACGGACGATGACCGTGGTCACCGGTCCGGTCGACACGGGACGGATCGCGACTTCGCCCGACTGCGCATCGCCCGGCTGAAACACCCCGACGACCGGGTTGACGAAGTGCAGGTAGCTGATCGCGAACGTTCGCGCGGCGACCACCGGATCGTGGTATCGACTGCCGCTCGCGGCGGTGGGCCAGATCGCGGTCGACGAGGGAGTCGGCGGCGTGGTTGCGGTTGTCGGCGGCGCGGACGACGACGTCGCCTAGGTACTCGTCGACGACGCGGCGTATACCGAAGATGTCGTCGTGGTGCCCGCCGGGTTTGCCTTCTCGTTGCTGCCGCACGCCGTCGTGACGAGCGCCAAGAGCATGGGCACCGCAAGGGCGAGACGGCGAGTCATACGGAGAGTCTGCGCCCATGGACGGGAGCGGGTAGAGGCGATCGGCCCTACTCGGGCGGTCGCGGCCTTGGCAGTGTGGGACCGTGGATGGGAGCGGCGACGTTCGGCGAGGCTGCCCAGCCGACGCGGGAGGCACC
>DATCCI010000121.1:0-6894 GCA_036511415.1 Acidimicrobiia bacterium | reverse complement strand
GAGCCTGACTCATCGGAGCACCGAGTCTACGAAGCCGGGCGTCGTCATCGAATCAGTCCGAAGAGCTGCCAGCGCTCCGGCACACCTTTCAACTCGTGCTCGCCGTGATCGACGAAACGCATCTCGGAGCCGCCGACGAGGTCCCGGACCGTTCTCGACACCATGACCTCGCCCGCGCCGGCTGCGGCGGCGACCCGCGCCGCGATGTGGACCGCGAGCCCCACCAGGTCGCCACCCCGGCGTTCGCACTCGCCGGTGTGGATGCCGACGCGTACCTCGAGTTGCGCGCCGCTCGACGCGTCGACGACGGCGCGTGCGCAGCGCGCGGCTTGGGTCGGGCTGTCGAAGGCCGCGAGGAACCCGTCGCCGGTCGTCTTCACCTCGCGGCCGCCGTAGCGCCGCAGCTCCTGGCGCACGATGGCATCGTGGTTCTCGAGGCGCGCGCGCCACGCCCGATCGCCGAGCGCGGCCGCCTGCCCGGTCGAGTCGACGATGTCGGTGAACAGCACGGTCGTGAGGACACGCTCGCCGGTGCCGCTCCGCTGCCCGGTCAGGAACTCCTCGATCTCGTCGAGGATCTCATCGGCGTCACCCGCCCACGGAAGGTGATCGGCGCCGGCCAGCTCGACGTACTTGGCGCCCGCGATGTGCTCACCGAGGTATCGCCCGCAGCCGACCGGCGTAAAGAAGTTGGCACGGCGGTGAAGGACGAGCGTCGGCATGCTGATCGTCGAAAGCAGGTCGCGCACGTCGGACTGGCTGGTCAATCGCAACATCGCGAGCGCGGTCGCGGGGCTCGCACCCCGGCGCGACGATCGCACCCACCATGCAACGAACGCCGGATCGTCCTTGAGCGACGGTGCGATCAACGCGAGGTCGTCCGCGCCGTCGAGGGACCATTCGGCATCGGGATCGATGTTGGTCTCGACGAACGCCGAGACGAGCTCCGGTGGATGACCGTGGGGATAGTCGTCGGCCCTGATGACCCGGGCAAAGCCGTTGATGAGGACCAGCCGGTCGACCCGATCCGGCGCGGTCGCGGCGAGCGTGATCGCCGCGACGACCCCTCCTTCGGTGCCGAGAAGGGTCGCGCTCGAGACTCCGACCGCGTCGAGGACGGCCAGCGCGTCGCCGGCGATATCGGAGAGCGTCATACCCGCGGCGAGATCGATTGGATCCGAAAGCCCGATCCCGCGCAGATCGAAGCGAATGAGGCGGCAGAACGATGCGAGCCTCCGATCGAACGCGGCTGCATGCGGCTCCTCCGCGAACGCTTCGGTCGCGACAGTCATCGTCGACACCGCGAGGACGTCGACCGGACCGTCACCGAGAACCGAATACGCGATGTGCGTGCCGCCGTTCTTCGCGTACCCGGTGACCGCGTCCACGTCAGCCGCCCAGGAGTCGCTTCGCGATCACGACACGTTGGATCTGGTTCGTCCCCTCGTAGATCTGGGTGATCTTGGCATCGCGCATGAATCGCTCCGCCGGGACGTCCTTCGTGTAGCCGATCCCGCCCAGGAGCTGCACACAATCCGTCGTCACCCTCATCGCGGTATCGGATGCGAAGAGCTTCGCCATCGACGACGCGCTCGCGGTCGCGGGGGTGCCACCGAGCCCGTCGTCGAGCAGCGCGCACGCGCGGTAGACGAGCAGGCGCGCCGCATCGACGGCGGTCGCCATGTCGGCGAGCATGAACTGGAGGCCCTGGAAGTCGGCGATCGGGCGCCCGAACTGCTTGCGCTCCTTCACGTAACCGGTTGCCAGGTCGAGTGCGCCCTGGGCGATGCCGAGGGCCTGGGCACCGACGAGGGGCCGTGAGCGGTCGAGCGCACCCATCGCGTACGCGAATCCCTGGCCGGGCTCGCCGATGAGGTTCTCCGCCGGCACTGCACACTGGTCGAGTACGACCTCCCCGGTGGGCGAGCCCCGGATGCCCATCTTGCGCTCGAGCTTCGACACCGAGAACCCGGCGAAGTCCTTCTCGACGACGAAGCAGCTGATACCGCGGTGACCCGCGTCGGGATCGGTCTTGGCGAACACCGTGTAGAAGTCGCTGATGGTCGCGTTGGTGATCCAGAGCTTGCGGCCCGTCAACACGTAGTGATCGCCGTCGCGGACCGCCCTCGTGCGCATTCCGGACGCGTCGCTTCCCGCGTCGGCCTCCGAGAGGCAGTACGACGCCTGGCACTCGCCGCTCGCGACGCGCGAGACGTACTTACGTCCGAGACCCTCGCCGCCGTGGTCGAGCACCGGCGTCATCGCGAGCTTGGAGATGAAGGTGAACAGCGACGACGACGCGCAGACCCGCGCTACCTCCTCGACGCAGATCGCGTGCGCGAGGAAGCCGCCGCCCTGACCGCCGAGCTCCTCGGGGAACGCGAGACCCGCGAAACCGGCCTCGCGCCAGGCGTTCCACGAGTCCCAGGGGTATTCCTCGTGCTCGTCGGCGTGCGCCGCGTGCGGCGCGATCTTGTCCTCGGCGAGACGCCGGACCGATGCCCGCAACTCGGAGAGGTCGTCGGACAGGGTGAAACTGGTCAACATCCGGCCTTTCGCCGCGATGATCCGGTGGCTAACCCGAAGCCGCGGGCGCGGGCATCGACGCGCGCCAGGCTTCGATCTCCGCGCCCGCTTGGGCGGCCCGCATGCGCAGCAACGTGTCGGGCACGGCGTCGACGAGCTCGCGCCGTCGGCGGTAGTCATGGCTCGCGTCGTGCACCAGCGCGGAGCGAGCCTTGACGAAGGCGTCGCTCGCGTTGCCGTCGTACCCCAGCACGGCGAGCGCGAGATCGACGTCACCGATCACCGGAGCGCGGCCGAACCGCGCGGCCCGCTTGCCCGCGATCTCCGCGACCACCGCGACGGCGTCGTCGGCGTGCTCGAACGGACCGAGCCGCAACCGGTCCTTGGCTCGCTGCGCGAGGGTGTACGCGTAGCCGACGTTCGGGCCGGGACGACCGAGCAGCGCGCCTTCGGGCTGGTCGGGGCCGAGGTCGCCGGGGCGATCGGATCGCCAGTCGTCCGCTGCAGGCAGCGCCACGCCGGGCGGCAGGTTCTGCTGCTGGCGCGGCCGAGCACTCGGATCGGACGGGACGAACGGATCGGTCGGCACGGGATCCGACCTTACTCGGACCGCGTTTCTCCCGACCGCGCCGGGGCGGTTCCCTCAGGCGCCGGCGAGCTCGGCGCGCAACAGACCGAAATGAATCGAGTCGAGCAGCGCCTGCCACGAGGCTTCGATGATGTTCTCGTTGACGCCGATGGTCGTCCACGTGGCGTCGCCGTCGGTGGAATCGATCAGCACCCGCGTCGCGGCGCCCGTGCCCTTGTTCGTGTCGAGCACCCGAACCTTGTAGTCGGTCAGGTGCACCCGCTCGAGCGCGGGGAAGTTGCCGTCGAGTGCCATTCGCAGCGCAGTGTCGAGCGCGTTCACCGGACCGTTGCCCTCGGCGGTCGCGACGACTCGCCTACCGCCGATGTGGACCTTGACCGTCGCTTCGGTCATCACGGTCGCGCCGGTCTTGTCGGTGAGCGTGTCGACGCCGCCGAGGTCGTCGGTGATCACGCGGAACGACTCGACGCGGAACCAGGCTGCCTCCCAGCCCGCCGCTCGGCGCATGAGCAACTCCAGCGAACCGTCGGCGACCTCGAAGTGGTATCCCTCGTGCTCGAGCCGCTTCAACGTCTCGACCACATCGGCGAGCTGCGGTCCGTCGAGCTCGAGGCCGAGCTCCTTGGCCTTGAGCCCGAGTGTCGACTTGCCCGCGAGCTCCGAGACCACGAACCGCGTGCCGTTGCCGACGATCTCCGGCGACACGTGCTCGTACGCGTCGGGGCGCTTCGCGATCGCGCTCGTGTGCAGCCCGGCCTTGTGCGCGAACGCGGAATGGCCCACGTACGCGGCCTGCGGGTTGAGCGGCATGTTCACGAGCTCGGCGATGTGGTGCGCAACCGGCGTGAGCCGTTCGAAGCGATCCCGCGGGATCGTCTCGTAGCCCATCTTGAGCGAGAGATTCGGGATGATCGTGGTGAGATTGCAATTGCCGGTGCGCTCGCCGTACCCGTTGATCGTGCCTTGGACCTGCGTGGCGCCGCCGAGCACGCCCGCCAGCGCGTTCGCGACACCGGTGCCGGCATCGTCGTGGAGATGCACCGCGATCTTCACGTCGGCGCCGAAGTAGCGCACGACGTCGGCCACCGCCTGCTCGACCTCGTGGGGCAGCGCTCCCCCGTTGGTGTCGCAGAGCACGAGATGGCTCGCGCCGTTCGTCGCCGCGGCTTCGAGCACCCGCAGCGCGAACTCGGGATTGCGCTTGAAGCCGTCGAAGAAGTGCTCGGCGTCGAACAACACTTGCATCCCCGCGCCGCGCAGGAACTCGACCGAGTCGCCGACCATCGCCACGCCCTCGTCGAGCGTCGTACCGAGCGCCTCGGTGACGTGGTAGTCCCACGACTTGCCCACGATGCAGACGGTTCCCACGTTCGCCTCGACGAGGTGACGCAGCGTGTCGTCGCTGTCGACCTTGCCCTTGACGCGGCGCGTCGACCCGAACGCGACGAGCGTGCTGGTCTCGAGCCTCAGTTCGTCCGGCACGCGCCGGAACAACTCGTCGTCCTTCGGGTTCGCACCCGGCCAACCGGCTTCGATGTAGTGCACGCCGAGCCAGTCGAGTTGCTCCGCGATCCGCAGCTTGTCCTCGACGGTCAAGGAGATTCCCTCGAGCTGCGATCCGTCCCGCAACGTAGTGTCATATATCTCGATGCTTGCTTTGTCGCCCTCGCTGCTCGGCGGGATACCCGCCTCGCGGGCGCTCAGGACTCCGCCTGTTCGCGGCGCGCCTGCAGCGCGTCGCTCACGTTCACTTCCAACCTCACTCATACGAGCTCGCACCAGTCTTTGTACTTGTCGATCTCGCCGCGTACCGCTTTGCCGTACTCGGAGGCGATGACTTGGGTCATCGGGCCCGGGCACGGGATCGTGCGGTCGTCGACCGAGTTCACGGCGCTGACCTCGGCGGCCGTTCCGCACACGAACATCTCTTCGGCGACGTAGAGGTCACTGCGCGACAAGTCGTCGACGCGCACCTCGAATCCGTGATCGCGCGCAATCGTCGTCACCGAGTCCTGCGTGATACCCGGTAGCGCACCCGCGGAGACCGGCGGCGTGATGAGCACGCCGTGGCGCGCCGCGAAGATGTTCTCACCGGTGCACTCGGAGACGAGGCCGTCCGGATTGAGCATGATCGCCTCGTCGTATCCGGCCTTGAGTGCCTCGACCTTCGCGAGCGACGAGTTCACGTAGTTGCCGGTCGTCTTCGACAGCGGCGGCATCGTGTTGTGATCGTGGCGCGTCCAGCTCGAGATCTTCATCCGCACGCCCTTGGATACGGCGTCGGCACCGAGGTATGCGCCCCACGGCCAACAGGCGATCGAGACGTCGACCTCGCACGGCAACGTGTTGAGGCCCATCTCGCCGTAGCCGTAGTACGCGATCGGGCGGACGTAGCACGACGCGAGTCCGGTCGCGCGCACGGTGTCCTTCGTCGCTTGGACCAGCTGGTCGACGGTATACGGGATCTCCATCATCATGATCCGCGCGGAGTCGAACAGACGCGTGATGTGCTCCGTGAGACGGAAGACGGCCGGACCGCGCTCCGTCTCGTAGGCACGGATGCCTTCGAAGACGCCGGTGCCGTAGTGCAGCGAGTGCGTGAGGACGTGGATCCGCGCGTCGGCCCACGGAACGAGCTCACCGTTCATCCAGATCTTGTCGGTCGGGGTGATGGGCATCGCAGAGCCTTTCGTCGAGCTGCGACGTCAGCAGGCGGCGGCGATCGCGTCGCCGATCTGTGACGTCGTGCCATTTACATCGTCCGTCGTGTCCAATGCCTTTTGGATTCGGGCCAGAGCGTCGGTCTCACCGAGGAAATCACACATCATCGCGGCCGAGATCACTGCCGCCCTGGGGTCGGCCTGCCCCGTACCGGCGATGTCGGGAGCCGATCCGTGGACCGGCTCGAAGAGCGAGGGGCCGGTCCGGTCCGGGTTGAGGTTCGCCGACGCGGCCCGGCCGATACCGCCTCCGATCGCGCCACCGAGGTCGGTGAGGATGTCGCCGAACAGGTTGTCGGTGACGACCACGTCGTAGCGCTGCGGGTCCTGCACGAAGTAGATGCACGCCGCGTCGACGTGGTTGTACGCGGTCCCGACCTCGGCGAACGATCGCGCGACCTCGTCGAACGTGCGTTGCCAGAGATCGCCGGCGAACGTGAGCACGTTCGTCTTGTGCACGAGTGTGAGGTGCTTGCGATCGCGCGATCGGGCGAGCTCGAACGCGAACCGCACGCAACGTTCCACGCCCATGCGCGTGTTCACCGATCCTTGGGTCGCGATCTCGTGCGGCGTGCCCGGGCGCAGGAAGCCGCCCTCGCCCGCGTACGTTCCCTCGGTGTTCTCGCGCACGACGAGGAAATCGACACCGTCGTTGTGACGTCCGGGACCGGCCTTGAACGGTCGCAGGTTCACGTAGAGGTCGAGCGCGAAGCGCATCTTCAACAGCAGGCCCCGTTCGAGCACGCCGGGCGGAACGTCGGGTGTCCCGACCGCGCCGAGCAGGATCGCGTCGAGCCCGCGCAGTTCCTCGAGCACCGCGTCGGGGAGCACCTCACCGGTCGCGAGGTAGCGACGTCCGCCGAGGTCGTAGTCGACCGGGTCGAGCTCCACACCCGCGGCGCGCACGACCTTCAGCGCTTCGTGCACGACCTCGGGGCCGATGCCGTCCCCGCCGATGATCCCGACCCGATGGGCCACGGGCTGTGTCCTTTCCGTTCGAGTGCGATCACGAAAAAACCGCCCACGCTGGCGTGGACGGTTGGAGCGAACGCCGGTGCG
>DATCCI010000120.1:0-12941 GCA_036511415.1 Acidimicrobiia bacterium | reverse complement strand
GTCGGCTGAAACACCGTCCGGCCGAGCTCTCCGGCGGCGAACAACAACGGGTGACGGTCGCCCGTGCGCTCGCGGGTCGGCCTCGCATCGTGTGGGCAGACGAGCCGACCGGCGCGCTCGACTCGGAGACCGCGGAGCAGGTGATGCAACTCCTCTGCGAGCTGAACGCCGACGGGCTGACCTTGATCGTCGTGACCCATGACGCAGGCGTCGGCGAGCGCGCAAACCGCGCGATCAAGATGCGCGACGGCCGGATCGTGAGCGACGACCTCGTCGGCGCGATCGCGCCGACGAGCTGAAGTATCGATGATTCTCGTCGCGCTGCTGTCGCTGCCCTTCGTGTTCGTGCTCGTCCGCAAGCCCGTGTTGCGCCGGCTCGCGTTGCGCAATGCCGTTCGCCGTCCGCGCGAGACCGCGCTCGTGATCCTCGGATCGCTACTCGGCACGGCCATCATGACCGGGTCGTTCGTCGTCGGCGACACCTTCAACGCATCGATCCGCCGCACGGCGTACACCCAGCTCGGCCCGGTGGACGAGATCGTGTCCGCGAACGGGCTCGCGGCCGCGCCGGTCCTGGCGGCGCGACTCGCGCGCGTGCGCGACCCGAACGTCGACGGCACGCTCGCGCTCGTCTCGACCACCGCGTCGGCGGCATCGACGACTGCCCCCGTACGCGCCGCGCCCAAGGCCCAACTGCTCGAGACCGACTTCGGGGCGGCACGGCAGTTCGGTGGCGACTCGCACGCGACCGGGATCTCGGGTCCGACGCCCGGTACGGGCGACGCGGCCGTCGGGAGCGATCTCGCGACCGCACTCGGGGTGAGAGCGGGCGATGCGATCGACGCGTTCGCCTACGGCGTCGAGGTGCGCTTGCACGTGCAGCGCGTGCTCCCGAAGCTCGGTGTCGCGGGCTTCTGGCCGGGCGACGAGACGGCCTCGGACAACATCTTCGTCAGGCCCGGCACGATCGCGGGCATGGTCGCGCGCGGCACCTCGCGGAGTGCCGCGCCGCCGCAATCCATCGTCCTCGTCTCGAACACGGGCGGGGTCGAGGCCGGCGCCCGGCGCACCGATGCAGTCGACCGCTTGCTCGCGTCGCGGCTCGACGGCGTGGCCGCGAGCGTGAACGACAGAAAGCAAACGGTGCTCGACCGTGCGGAGCGCAGCGGGCAGTCGTTGTCGCGCCTGTACACGTCGCTCGGCGCGTTCGCGGTGCTGGCCGGGATCCTGCTCCTCGTCAACATCTTCTTCATGCTCGCCGACGAGCGGAAGTCGGAGCTCGGCATGTTGCGAGCAGTCGGTCTCCGGCGGCTCTCACTCGTCGGCGCGTTCGCGGCGGAGGGATGGTGCTACGCGGTGCTGTCCGCGATCGCCGGGACCTTCGTCGGTCTCGGCTTGGGTCGCGCGCTCATGGCCGCGGCCGCGAAGCTGTTCTCGCGGCGGGGCGACGACTCGCGTATCGCCCTGCACTTCGCATTCAAGTGGGCCAGCGTGCAACGGGGATTCGTCGTCGGTTTCGTGATCGCGATCGTCACCGTCGTGCTCACGAGCGTCTGGTTGAGCCGCTTCAACATCATCCAGGCGATCCGTGACATCGCGGAACCGGCCCGACGCCGGCCTCGACGCCGCTCGAGCTACGCCGGAACCGTCGTGGCGCTCCTCGGGCTGTTGGTGACCGCGTTCGGGGTGGCGACCTCCTCGTTCCTCGCGTTGATGCTGGGTCCGGTCGTCGTGTTCCTCGGCGTCGCGCCGATGCTGGCTCGCACCTTTCCTCGTTCTGTGGTCCACACGGCGATCGGTGCGGTCGTGCTCGCATGGGCGATCGCGGCCGTCCCCGTTGCGATCGCGCTCGACATCTCGGTCGACGTGTTGTTGTTCGTCGTCCAGGGCCTCGTGCTCGTCGGTGCCGCGGTCGTGCTCACCGCACAACATCAACAGGCGATCGGTCAGGGGATCGGGCGCGTGGCGAAGCGATCGCTCTCGGTCCGCCTCGGGCTCGCCTACCCGCTGGCGCGCCGCTTCCGGACGTCGATGACGCTCGGAATGTTCGCCTTGGTCGTCTTCATCCTCGTGCTCGTCTCCGTGTTCGCGTCGATGTTCGCGGGCCAGATCGGCCAGTTCACCCGCGATGCATCGGGCGGATTCAACGTCGTGGTGCAGTCGAACCCGAGCAGCCCGGTTGCGTTCGACGCGATCGCGCGTGAGCCCGACGTGCGCGCGGTCGCGCCGCTCGCCACGGTCAACGTGCAGATCACCGCGGCTCCCGGCCTCACGCAGCCCCGCGAGTGGACCGCGACCGGCTACGACCGACGTTTCGTCGACCACGGCGCCCCGAAGCTCGACGATCGCGGCAGCTTCGCGAGCGACGCCGCCGCGTACCGCGCGGTGCTCGACACACCCGACCTGGCGATCGTCGAGGCTTCGTTCCTCGCCTCCGGCGGCGGCCCGCCGCACGACGTCGTCGGCATCGGTGACCGCTTCACCACGCAAGACGAGGCGAGCGGGCGTTCCCGCACGTTCACGATCGCCGCGATCAGCACGCCCGACGTAGCCGACAACGGTGTGCTGTTCGGCATCACCGCGGCGCGCGACCTCTTCGGGGCACGGGCGGTTGCCGACCGCGCGTACCTCGACGTGCGCGACCCGAGCGCCTTCGCCGACTCCTTCGCCGGGCGCTTCCTCGTGAACGGCGGGAAGGCCCAGACGTTGCGGGCGGTCGTGCAGACCGACCTCGCGCAACAACAGCAGTTCTTCCTGCTGATGCGGAGCTACCTCGCACTCGGCTTGGTCGTGGGCGTCGCCGGCATCGGCGTGATCATGGTGCGGGCCGTGCGCGAGCGGCGCCGCCAGGTCGGCGTGCTGCGCGCGCTCGGCTTCCAGGCCGCAGCGGTACGGGCGGCCTTCGTCGTCGAGTCGGCGTTCGTCGCGGTCGAAGGCGTGTTGATCGGCACGGTGCTCGCGTTGGTGTGTGCCTGGTCGATCACCCTCACCGACGCGTTCGGTTCCACGCTGGCGTTCCGCGTCCCGTTCGGCACGATCGGGCTGCTCGTGATCGGAACCTTCGTCTGCGCACTCCTGGCGACGGCCGCGCCCGCGCGTTCGGCGTCGCGGATCCGCCCGGCCGTCGCGCTCAGACTCGCCGACTGAGAAAGAGCTCGACGTCGTACACGACCTCGACGTGACCGCCGTGACTGTCGATCACCTCGCCGACCGCGCAGTGGAGTCGGTTGCGCTGCTCCGGCGGCAGTACCCGGTGGTCGGAATGGGTTCCGAGCAGGTGCACCCACTCGTCGCGGGAGTAGGTCCGGTTCCAGGTGACGGTGCGCCTCGTGGCCGGTTCGAACGCAGCACACGCCCCGAGACCCTCGATCACCCAGTCGAGCTGCCAATGCTGCCCGCCGACCAGCTCGGGTGCGTGTCGTGCGTACGCCGCGTCGTTGTCGGCACCGAGCCGCCCCGTCCACTCGCGACTCTTGTTCCAAAAGAACGCGGCCGTGGCGTACACCAGCTGGAGTCCGTCGGCCGGCGGACTCCACGACTCGAGCCCGCGCGCAGGCCGCCGAAGTCGGTGACGGAGTCGAACAGGGCGTCCGGATACGACGGGCGAGCGGCGTCGTACTGCTCGGCGATCTCGCCGAACACCAGGCGCTGCTCGCGTTCGGGGGCGCTCACCTCGACGAGCTTGCCAGCCAGGCTCTCCACGCGCCGAGGAATTGTGCGAAGCGGGTCTGGCCCTCGTCGCCCAGAGCCGGAGGCCACCACGCGCTCCACGCGGCATCGACCTCGGCGAGCGTGTGATCGGGCTCGCCGAGCAGCCGGTTCCGAACCACCGCGACCGCGACCCGGCGGCGATCGTCCACGTCGAGTCCGAGCTGCTCGCTCACCGTATGCACGACGCCGGAGACGAATACCGCGTCCTGTACCGCCAGCGAGACCCGCATTGGGTCGGCCTCGGCGCCCCAGTGCGCGCGCAGCGCCTTGCGGAACCGACGCTCGTCGAAGCCGCGCCGGACCGCACGTTGGTGTTGCCCCCACACCGGGCCGTGCGGGCTGCCGCCGAGGACCGTGTCGACGAGGGTGGCGAACGGATCCTTCGCGCTCACGCCGGTTTCTGGATGAGGTCGAACATGCGCGCGGTGCAGCCGGCCATCTCGACGGGCGGGAGGAGCTCGGTGACGATCCGCTCGGCGATCGTGTGCAGCTCGCGCGCCGCGGGGGCGTCGGGGTGGGCCAGCACCACGGGCGTTCCCGCGTCGCCGTCGCTCGACACCGCCGGTTCGATCGGCACCGCGCCGACCAGCGGCGCGCCGGTGAGCGCGGCCAGGCGCTTGCCGCCGCCCGAGCCGAAGATCGCGTGGTGCGTTCCGTCGGGCGCGACGAACTCGGTCATGTTCTCGACCACGCCGAGCACCTTCAGGTACGAGCGGCGCGCCATGTCGGCGACGCGCGCGGCCACCTTCTGGGCACCGAGCGCGGGCGTCGTCACGACGAGCATCTCGGTCTGCGGCAGCAAGCGAGACAGCGCCATCTGGATGTCGCCCGTTCCCGGAGGCATGTCGATCAACATGTAGTCGAGGTCGCCCCAGCTGACGTCGACGAGGAATTGCTCCAGCGCCTTGGCGAGGATGAGACCGCGCCACATGAGCGCGGTGTCCTCGTCGTCGACGAGCAATCCCATCGACACGATCCGTAGGAGGCCCTCGCCGACCCGCACCTCGTTGGGTGCGATCTTGCCCTTGCCGCCGGTGGCCTTCGTACCCGCGAGCCGGCCCTTCACGCCGAGCATCCTCGGGATCGAAAAGCCCCAGATGTCGGCGTCGAGCACACCGACGGTGAAGCCGCGCGCCGCCAGCGCGGCCGCCAGGTTCGCGGTGATCGACGATTTGCCGACGCCGCCCTTGCCGCTGCCGACCGCGATGACCCGGGTGGTCGCCGGGACCTCGGTCGACGGTGCCGACTGCGACGCGCGCAGTCGCGCCTTCTGCATGAGCGCCGAGCGTTCCTCCTGGGTCATCTCGTCGTATTCGACGCGCACCTCGCCCACGCCCGGGAGCCCCGCGACCTTGGAGCGGACGTCGGTGCCGATCTGGCCCCGCAGCGGGCAGGCGGCGGTCGTGAGCGCGACCTTGACGACCACGTCACCGTTCGGCTCGACCCGGACGTCGTGGACCATCCCGAGGTCGATGATCGACGCCCGCAGCTCGGGGTCGAGGACTCCGGCCAGGACGCCGCGGACATCGTCCGGGGAGGGAATCGCCGGGGGGCCGGGGTCGGGCGGGAGGGTCGGATCGCTCATCATGTGCAGAATAAAACCAGCGAAGACCTTGAAAATATGCCCGATTGCAAAGTACCGTCAAGCAATGGACCTGCTGGCGGTCTTGAAGGCGCTCGGCGACGAGACGCGCTTTTCCATGTACCAAGAGCTCGCGAGCTCCACCGCGGCGCTGACCGCGACCGAGCTGGCCGAGCGGCTGGGCCTGCACGCCAACACGGTGCGTTTGCACCTGGAGCGGCTGCGGGAAGCCGGTCTGGTCGACGTCGAGCCCGTCCACCGGGGAACGGTCGGCCGACCCCAGCACGTGTACACGCTGGCGCCGGGCGCGCCCGGCCTGGGTCTCGACCCGCCGAGCTACACGCTGCTCGCCGGCATGCTTGCCATGCTCGCGGAGCGCGTCGGCGCCGAGGCGGTCGACGCGACGGTCGCGGGCCGTTCTTGGGGCGTGGAAGCCGGGCGCCGAACCCACTCGAAGTCGTGCGTGAAGGCGCTGTTCGGCGAGATGGACCGTCTCGGATTCGACCCCGAGCGCGAGGCCCGGCCGGGCGGAGGCGCCGACATCGCGTTCCTGCACTGCCCCTTCCGGGAGTTGGCCGAGGCCTACCCCGAGCTCGTCTGCAACCTCCACCGCGGAATCTGCGAGGGCGTCGTGTCGTCGGTCGGCGGGGGAAGAGTCGAGGAGTTCTCGACGTTGTACGACCGCGACCCGTGCCGGGTCAGCGTTTCCGTCGAAGTATCCTGAATCCAACGCCGCACATATGTGTTCACGGAGGCCCAGATGATTGCCCTGACCGAGACTGCAACCACGAAGGTCAAGGAGCTGATCGCGGCCGAAGGCCAGCCCGAGCTCTATCTGCGGGTGGCAGTGAGGCCCGGAGGCTGCTCCGGCCTGTCGTACGAGATGTTCTTCGACACCGAGAAGGCCACCGACGACATCGTCGAGTCCTACGGCGACGTGCAGGTCGTGGTCGACCCCGCGAGCGCCCAGCACCTCGTGGGCGCGTCGCTCGACTACAAGGACGGCCTCCAGGGTGCCGGCTTCGCGATCAACAACCCGAACGCACAGCGCACCTGCGGCTGTGGCCAGTCGTTCTCCTGACCGTTCCTCCCGTTCTGCCGACGGCCCCGCTCCGGCGGGGCCGTTTCGCGTCCCGGGTGCGGATGAGACGGCGGGTACCGTCGCAGCGATGCCGGCGCCGATCGCATTCGTCCTGAACGGTGCATCGGTTGTCGTCGATGCCGATCTCGAACGCGGCGAATCGTTGCTGAACGTGTTGCGGGAGCGCCTCGGGATCATGTCGGCGAAAGACGGCTGCGCGCCGCAGGGCCAATGCGGTTGCTGCACCGTGCTCGTCGACGGCGAACCGCGCGTCGCGTGCGTGACGCCCGTGGCGCGCGTCGAGGGCCGCGAGGTGACGACCGTCGAAGGACTCGACGAGCAGAGCCGCGTGCGTGCGGCGACGGCGTTCGTGGCGAGAGGCGGTTCGCAATGCGGCTTCTGCACGCCGGGCATCGTGATGCGCTTCGCCGGCACCCGGGCTCGCGACCTCGACCGGTCGCTTGCCGCGCACCTGTGCCGTTGCACGGGTTGGCTGACCGTGCGCGATGCGCTGAGGGGCGGCGACGGCCCGATCGCCCGCGACCTCGAAGCCGCGGGGCGAAGAGCCGCGCTCGAGGCAGGCGGTGCGCAGCGCGTCGATCTCGGCGTGCCATTGGGCGGCGCGCCCTTCGCCGACGACACCGCGCCGCGCGGCGCGCTCGTGGCGGTGCCGCTCCCGCCGGGATCGACCGCGGATGCGATCGAGGCGGCCGGTCTGCGGTGGGTCGTCGCGGAGTCGCTGATCGACGCCCGGGCGCGGGCGGGCAAGGTGCAGGGTCGCCGTACCACCGTCGACGCGCGCGCCCCACTGCTCGACCGCATGCCGCCGTGCCCGCCGGGTGGCGTGCGCCTCGCCACGCAATGGGTCGAGCCCGCGTACCTCGAACCCGACGCGTCGTGGTGCGAGCCCGGAGGCGAGCCCGCGTCGCCGCTCGCGAATGCGGGTGCCTTCGGCGGCAAGGCGCGCTCGGCCGCGCCGATCGCGGCCCGCGAGCTCGCCGACCGGTTCGGACGCGCCGTGCGCGTCGCCTACTCACGCGAGGACGTCGTGCGTCTGGGCCCGAAGCGACCGCCGATCGCGGCCGTGGCGGTCGCGCGCGACGGCGTCGTGGAGATCGAGGGTGTGGTCGTACGGGGCGCGGGCGATCCGGGCGTGTGGCCGTCACCTGCGGGACTCGAGGTGCGGGCGCACTGGATCGAGGTCGACGTGGCCGGTCCTCCCGTCAGTGCCGACCTGCGCGCGGTCGGGCTCGCGGAGCAGGCGTTGCTCGTCGCGGGCGCAGTCGATCGAGACATCGACGTCGTCACCCCGAGCGGGGCGCGCGCCAGCGCCGAGGTAGGCGTCGAGCGCGGCAAGATCGCGCGCGTCGATGTGACGCTCGCGGCCGGCGACCCGCTCGACGAGGTCGTCTTGCGCTCGTATGCGATCGGCGCCGCGCACATGGCACTCGGCTGGGTGACGAGTGAAGGGCTCGCCGTCGACGCCGACACCGGCGAGGTGCACGATCTCACGATCCGTTCGTTCGGTGTGCTGCGCGCGGCGGAGACGCCGACCATCACACTGACGGTCACGGACGATCCCGCGCCGCCGCGCGCGCGATCGACCGACGCGGTCTTCGCCGCGGTCGCCGCGGCGACATGGAACGCGCTCGGCCGACCCGTTACGTTTCCCGCGCGCAGGAGGTGACCATGCCGGTCGAAAGCGTTCCCACACCGAGTGCACCGCCCGCGGCCGGGCCGTACTCGCCGGCCGTGCGCGCCGGCGACTGGTTGGTGCTCGCCGGGCAGGTGGGGCTCGATCCCTCCACCGGAGCGATCGTTTCCGGGGGCGTGGAAGCGCAGGCTCGCCAGGTCCTGGCGAACGTTGCCGCGGTCCTGGGCGACTGCGGCGCCGGTCTCTCCGATGTGGCCAAGACGACGGTGTTCGTGACCGACATCGCGCAGTTCGCGACGGTGAACGGCGTGTACGCCGAGGCATTCGGCGATCATCGGCCCGCCCGCTCCACCGTCGAGGTCGCGGCGCTCCCGGGCGGCGCCGAGGTCGAGATCGAGGCCTGGGCCTACCTGCCTCGGTAGCCCCGTTGAGATGTATGTTTCAGACCGTGATCGGCGTCGTCCTCGTCCTGTTCGTGATCTTCATCGCCGGACCGGTCGGGTTGTTCGTCGTCGGTGCCGCGTGGTCGGCGCTGCACGGCTGGCTCCTCTCGGAGGATGCCGACGCCCGCACCCGCGATATCACCTGAGCGATATCACCTGAAGTCGCGCGGCTACGTGGCGCCCGGCCAACGCGACTGACCGAAGCGGTAGCCGACCGAACGCACCGTCTGGATCAGGTTCGCGTTCTCCTCGCCGAGCTTCGCCCGCAGGCGCCGCACGTGCACGTCGACGGTGCGCGCGCCGCCGTAGTACTCGTAACCCCACACGCGCGACAGCAACTGCTCGCGGGTGAAGACCTTGCCCGGATGCGTCACGAAGAACTTCAAGAGCTCGTACTCCATGTACGTGAGGTCGAGCGGCTTGCCGCTCACCGCAGCCTGGTATGTCTCGAAGTTCAACACCAGGTCTCCGTAGGACGCGACCTCCGGCGAGCCCGCCCGTCCGGCCCGGAACATCAGGTGGCGCAACCGCGCCTCCAGCTCCTTGGGGTGGAACGGAGTGAGGCAGAAGTCGTCGAAGAGGTCCTCGCGGTGCTCGAGGTCGTGGAGCTGCGCGCCGGTGATCAACAACAGGATCGACTCGACGCGGGAGTCGCCCTTGCGCAGCGTGCGACACAGGGAGAACGCGCCCTCAGGATCGTCGTCGGCGCACACGACGGCGCCGGTCCAGCCGTCGACGGGCTCGTACTGCATCGCGATCGCGGCGTTTCCGACCGACTTCCACCGGACGCCCGACAAGTCGAGCGTCTGCGCGAGCAGGGGCGGCGCCGGGTCCGGGAATACGAGCAGTAGTTCGTTCAACGTTCCCACTCTCGAGCCGACGTTCCCCGATGCCTACAGTGTGCCGAGATAGCGCGCGATCTCGAACGGTGTGACGTCGGCCTTGTAGTCGGCCCACTCACGCCGCTTGTTGACCAGGAAATTCTCGAACACGTGGCTGCCGAGCGCCTCGGCCACCAGAGCGGAATGTTCCATCGCGTCGAGCGCGTCGCGCAAGGAGCCGGGAAGCGACCCGATGCCTTCGGCGAGGCGTTCCTCCTCGGTGAGGGCATAGATGTTGTCGGTGGCCTCGGCGGGAAGCTGGTAGCCCTCGTCGATGCCCTTGAGGCCGGCCGCGAGGATCAGCGAGAACGCGAGATACGGATTGCACGCGGGGTCGGGCGCCCGGAACTCGATCCGCGACGACTCGTTCTTCCCGGTCTTCGACAGAGGGACGCGAACCAACGCCGAGCGGTTGTTGCGCGCCCAGCACTTGTAGACGGGAGCCTCGTATCCGGGGATCAGCCGCTTGTAGGAGTTGACCCATTGATTGGTGATCGCGCAGATCTCGCTCGCGTGCACGAGCAAGCCGGCGATGAAGTGCTTCGCGACCTTCGACATGCCGTACTCGTCGCCGGGATCGTGGAAGGCGTTGACGTCGCCCTCGAACAACGAAACGTGCGTGTGCATCCCCGAGCCGAAGGCGCCGGTGATCGGTTTGGGCATGAAGGTCGCGTACACACCGTTGTCGGCCGCGACCTCCTTGGTGATGAGACGGAAGGTCATGACGTTGTCGGCCATCTCGAGTGCATCGGTGTATCGCAGGTCGATCTCGTGCTGGCTCGGGCCGTTCTCGTGGAACGAGTACTCGACCGGGATCCCCATCGCCTCGAGCCGGAGCACGGTCTGCTTGCGGAGCTCCGAGCCGAGGTCGTGCGCGGTGAGGTCGAAGTAGCCGGCGGTGTCGAGCGGCTCCACGGTCATGCCGGAGCCGAAGTAGAAGAACTCCATCTCGGGGCCGACGAAGAACGTGAAGCCCTTCTCGCGCGCCCGCTCGAGATTGCGCTTCAACACGTGACGAGGGTCGCCCTCGAAGGGCTCGCCCGCGAACGTCGAGATGTCGCAGAACATCCTGGCGACCGCCGTCTCCGGGTGGTCGGTCGGCAACAGCTCGAACGTGTTCGGGTCGGGGCGGGCGAGCATGTCGGATTCCTGGATCCGGCTGTAGCCCTCGATCGTGGAGCCGTCGAAGGTCATGCCCTCCTCGAGGGCCACCTGGAGCTCGGCGGGTGTGATCTCCACCGACTTCAAGAACCCGAGCACGTCGGTGAACCACAGACGCACGAACCGGACGCCGCGCTCTTCGACCGTGCGCAGCACGTACTCGTTCTGGCGTTCCATGTGGAGAGTTTACGGGCGCTCGCCTAGGGTCTCCGAGGGCGGGTAAGGGCGGTAACAGAGCGTTCACAATAGAGCAACGGCAAGGAAATCGCGCAGCTGCAGGCTGCCTTGTCACAAGAGGGCGGAGCAGCCCTGGAGATCGGAGCGAGCAGTGGCCATCAAGGCGGAGTACATCTGGATCGACGGTACGGAGCCGACGGCGCGTCTGCGTTCGAAGACGAAGATCGTGAGCGACGCGAAGAACCTGCCCATCTGGGGCTTCGACGGCTCGAGCACGAATCAGGCGCCGGGCGCGGCTTCCGACTGCGTCTTGAAGCCCGTGTTCTCGTGTCCCGATCCGATTCGCGGCGGTAGCAACCTGCTCGTGATGGCCGAGGTCTTGCTCACCGACATGAAGCCGCACCCCACCAACACGCGCGCGGTGCTCGACCCGATCGCGAAGAAGTACGCCGACCAGGAGCCCCTGTTCGGCATCGAGCAGGAGTACACGTTCTTCAGGGAAGGGCGCCCGCACGGCTTCCCCCAGCAGGGGTTTCCGGCTCCGCAGGGTTTCTACTATTGCGGGATCGGCGCCGACGAGGTGTTCGGGCGCGACATCGTCGAGGCGCATCTCGACGCGTGCCTCACCGCCGGCCTCGGGATCTCGGGCATCAACGCCGAGGTCATGCCCGGTCAGTGGGAGTTCCAGGTCGGCCCGCTCTCCCCGCTCGACGTCTCCGACCAGCTGTGGGTCGCGCGCTGGCTGCTCTACCGCATCGCCGAGGACTTCGGTGTCGCGGCGACGCTCGACCCGAAGCCGGTCAGTGGCGACTGGAACGGCGCGGGCGCGCACACCAACTTCTCCACGAAGTCGATGCGAGAGAGCTACGACCCGATCATCGCCGCGTGCGAGGCGCTCGGGAAGAACGCGGCCGAGCACGTCGCGAACTACGGCGCCGACATCGAGCTGCGGCTCACCGGCTCACACGAGACCGCGCCGTGGAACGAGTTCAACTACGGCGTGTCCGACCGCGGCGCGTCGGTGCGTATCCCGTGGCAGGTCGAGGTCGACAAGAAGGGCTACATCGAAGACCGTCGGCCGAACGCCAACATGGATCCCTACGTCGTGACCCGGCTCATCACCAACACCGTCTGCAGCGCCCTCGGCTGAACGACCGGGCGCCGCCGCTCGCTCACCGCTCGCCGCCGCGCTAGCTGGAGTGGAGGGGCGGCGTCTCCCAGTCGAGCGCGAGATCCCGCATCGGATCGGGCTCGTACATGTCGTCGTCGTTGAAGTCGTCCCAGTAGATCCGCGAACGGTGCGCGGCGATTGCCGCGAGGGCGATCGGGATGACCCAGTTGAACACGGTCGAGGCTTCGGGGGCGTCCATCGACACCCCGACGAAGTGAGCCAGCGATATGCCGGCGAACGTCGCTCCCCAGATCACGGTGAGGAGCACGTTCACGCGCTGGAATGCGGGTTCGTCCCATCGGCGCGACCGAACGTGGGGTCGCGTGTAGTGCTCGACCGCGGGCGTGAACGCGAGCGAACCGAAGGCGATGAGCGCGAATCCGGCGGCCGAGAGTGCCCGTCCGTCGTGAGCGAGGAAACCGGTGTCCGATCGGTAAAGCGCGCCCGCGACCGCCAGCGCACCGAACCAGCCCAGCGCGCCGAGGACGAGCACGTTGCGCGTCCTGCGTTCACCTCGGGAGCTGGTCAGGAGCAGCGTGATCGCGGTGATGAGCGCGGCGATCGCGGCCCAGAGCGGTCCGTCGCCGCGGGCGCGGTCGACAACTGTGAACACGGCCCACGGCAGCAACGCGGCGTACGGCTCGTCGCCCATGAGAGCCTCCCGAAGATGGATCGACGTCGTCGAGTCGAGCACGGTACTCCGCTCTCATCGATCTGCGAAGTGATGAATCGAAACTGCGTAGTCGCCGCCCACCCGATAGGGCTCCGCCGCCCACGTCGAGAACCGGTCGGCGAGCGCCAGGCCCGCCCCCCGGCAGTCGGCGTCGTAGGCGTCGAGGTCGTACCCGCGGCCGAGCTGGAAGCCCGCGATCAGGGCACCCTCGGCGGCCACGTGGCGGGCGCAGCCGGCGACGAGGGCGCGGTGCGTACCCGGCGCGGTGAACAGCGGAACGTTGCCGGCGAGGAGCACGACGTCGAACACGCGGCCCAGATCGAGCGTCCCCAGGTCGTGTTCGTGCCAGTCGATGTCGGGCGCGTTCGCGCGTGCCGTTCCGAGCATCGACGCGTCGACGTCGACAC
>DATCCI010000119.1:0-4375 GCA_036511415.1 Acidimicrobiia bacterium | reverse complement strand
CCTCGCCGGTCTGCGCGGGGCGGCGTTTCCATCGTGGCTCGTGGCCGTCAGCGGGGCGCTCGCGGTGGGGTTCCTTGTCGCGGGTATCGGAGTCGCGACGTTCAGCAGCGGGATTGCAACGGTCGGCCTCGTGGTCTTCCTCGTGTGGGCGCTGTGGGTCGTCGCGATCAGCGTCCTCAGGTTGACGGGGTCCCAAGCGTCCGCCGCGACCTAAACCAGTGCGGCTGCGCCCGGCCGTCGCTGGCCGGGCGCAGCCGCCGCGTCTCCAGACGCACCTCGACGGCCTCGACGACCGGCTCTGACGCGTGGGCCTCAGTTGGCCATGCCGGGCGTAACCCGCGGTCGGTGGACCGCGAGTAAGGGTGCCGTCAGAAGACACCCGGACTGGGAACCGCGAGTCTGGAAGGACACCGAAGGTGATCGCCGTCACCAGCGAGTGGAAGAACTGCGATGAGTTCCCCAACGGGACTTTGGTCCCTATTTCGCCGACCCTATGTAGGCGCACCGTGAGGCTACGGGTCCTGCGAAAAGAGACCCCTTCGCCAGCCGGCAGCGATCGACGCTGACGGGCCAACGCTAAGGAGGGACGATGGAGACCTTGGTCCACGGGAAGCCTGATACGACGACGCGGCCACTTCGGTCCTTACCTTCCCCGCAAGTTACATACCCGTTCAGTCACCCCGCCGACGAGTGCCCTGCATGCCACTCGGGACAGATGTGCTGGATTGCAAACGAGAATCTTGAGTACAACTACTTGTGCGAGGCGTGCGGCCGATGCTGGTCGTTGAGTTCCGCGGGTGTGACCCGCGTGAGCCCTCTGTCATGCCCAGACTGCGATCACCGTGAAGCCTGCTTGGAGGAGCTCCGCAAGGAGCTCGCAGCGTGCTGCTGGCTGCCCACCGGCAAGTAAGGATCGCGTGCAGGCGTTGGGGTGAGAAGGGAGCCGTCCGGCGCAGTGGACTCGCGATCTGCTGGGCCGCGAGTTCAGGAGCCGTGAGTGCTTGCCAGGCATCCTCCACGGCGCAACGGTCGCTCGCTCCTTGGGCCGATGAACTGCTGGCGACGTGACCCGGGTGCGGCGCCCGTTCCGATTTCTGAAGTCCGCGTGTCACGCCAGAGCCCGTGGGAGTAGGTTCGCGATCGGACGTATGCAAGATCCTGGGGGGATGCATGCGACGAGTTCGACTTCGCGCAGTTGCTGCAGCGTTAACCGTGTCAATGATCATGGCGGTGCCATTCGTCACGATCGCAGGCGCCACAACCACCCCCGACCCGGGGGTCAAGGGTTGCGACGAGCTGCTCACCGCACCGGTCGGCCACGAGTGCCTGCTGCCGTGGCCGAACAATGGCTTCACGGTCGCGTCGAATAGGACCCCCACCGGCCGCCGGCTCGCTGTCTCGTCCACGCTCGATCCGACCAACGTGAAGGGGGTCCACGTCTCGACGACCTACACCAACCAAGGCGACGGCTTCTCTCCCGGGTCGGTCATCATGACCTACGTCCCCAACCTGGACCTCGTGGCGTCGCACGTCGCGTCGTCGACGGCCATCGGCTCCTCGCTTGACTCGAACGCGCCGATCGTGCTCCTCGACACGGCAACGGGGTCACGCGTGCCCTACTTCGCTGAGCTCGACGCGCAGACGACGAACACGGCGGAGCAGTTGCTGCTGATCCACCCTGCGGTCGCGCTCACCGGGTCCCACCGCTATGTGGTCATCCTTCGTGGCCTCGTCGACAACTCGGGCCACTCCATCGCGCCTCTCGTGTCGACGACCGCCGCGTGGAACGCTACGTCAAAGAGTTCGACCCGGCTGCAGTACATCTCGCAAGTCCTCCATAAGGACCTCCGGTCTGTCATCGGCTCGACCGAGCCCTACATGGCCTGGGATTTCACCGTCGCAAGCGACAAGAGCCTCGCCGGACCGGCGCTCACGATGCACACGCTCGCGTACGGGTGGCTCGCGAAACACCACCTCTCGTACAACGGCTCGATGGCGAGTCCCGCAGCCGACTACGCGCCGGCCTTCACCGTCACCTCGTCGACGACGACCAACGGGGTCCGCGACGTCCACGGCACCTTCCAGGTTCCGCTGTTCCTGACGGACACCAGCACGATGTCTGCCATGACCGTGGACCACTCAGGCAATCCGGTCATCAACGGCACGAAGACCTGGACAGCGAACTTCATCTGCGTACTGCCGTCGACCATCGCACCTTCGGGCGCGGCGCTGCCGACCGTCTACGGCCACGGCCTCCTGGGCAGCGCGCGCGAGATCGAGGGGGGCTCGTTCTCCGCCGCCATCACACGCAACATGGCGGGCTGCGCGACCGACTGGGTCGGCTTAAGCGCGAGCGACCTCTCGAACGTGGCGCGCAACCTCAACGACATGTCGACGTTCAATACCCAGGCTGACCACATGCTCCAGGGCTTCGTGAACTTCCAGTACCTCGGACGCCTCCTCAACTCCCCCGCCGGCTTCGCCTCCAACCCCGCATTCCAGAACGGCTCAGGCAAAGCGCTCTTTCAGGTCGGCAAATGCACGTTCATGGGCTACAGCCAGGGCGGGATCATGGGTGGCGCGGTCTCTGCGGTCTCCACCGAATGGACTCGAGTCATTCTCGGCGTTCCCGGAATGGACTACGGCGGTGTGCTCCTCAACCGCTCCATCGACTGGAACGAGTATTCCTCGATCTACGACAAGGCCTACACCGACCCCGTCGACCAACAGGTCGTGCTCCAGTTGAGCCAGCTGCTGTGGGACCGCGGTGAGAACGAGGGCTACGCCGAACACTTGACGTCGAACCCCTACCCCGGGATCCCGGTCAAACAGGTCTTCATCATCGAAAACTACGGCGACCACCAGGTCGCGAACGTCTCGGCGGAGATGCTGGCCCGCACGATCGGCGCGCAGAACCACCAGCCCGCGTTCAACCCCAGCTTCTTCGGCGGAACACCACGGACGAACGTACCCGTCGTCATGCAGTGGGGCCTGTCGAAACTCAACCAGACGAAAGCGGTGAAGGCCGGCCTCGTCCTATGGGACTACGGCACGCCGACGCCACCGACGACCGACCTCGCGCCCAACGGCTCGGCCTACGGCGCGGACCCCCACGGCGATGGTCGCGGCAACGCGTCGCTGCTCACCCAGATCACGACCTTCCTCAGGACCGGTGTGATCCCCGATGCGTGCAACGCGCAGGCCTGCCAATCGAGCACGCCGTAGACGGCGAGTGTGCGCGGTCGGCGGCCGGGAGGCCGACTGGAGCACGCCTTCGCCCACTGCTTACACGACTCGCGGTTGCCGCAATCGCGAGTCGCGGCGCCATTTGGCTCGACGACGCGCGATTCGCGATCTTATAGACCGCGAGTCATTGGGCCGATGCGAGCTCGATCCTCGCCATAGTCGGTGCGGCTGCAGTCTCGGAACCGAGAGTCATGGCAGGGGACCCAGGATCCAAACGGTCGTGCCGGACTGACACGCGATGAGCAGGATCGCGGCCGCCAAAGCGTATGTCGGCAACCATGCTCAAGACCCCGAGGTCGACCTCTTGGGCTGGTAACGGTAGTTTTGGGCCGTGCCTGACGCCCTTTCCCTCCTTGACGGCATCGCCCAAGCCGACCTCGTACGCAACGGCGACGCCACGCCGCTTGAGTTAGTGGACGCCGCCATTAGCCGGGTCGAGAACCTCGACCCAGAGCTCAACGCGGTCATCCACCCTCTCTTCGAGAAGGCCCGCGCCGCTGCCTCCGAGGTATTGCCAGATGGACCTCTTCGGGGCGTTCCGATGGTTGTCAAGGACTTCGCGTGCCATACGGCTGGCGACCCCTTCTGTGAGGGCTTTGCATTCCTCAAGCGAATCGGCTGGATCGAGCCGGAGGACACGTACCTCGCGGCCAAGTTCCGGGCCGCTGGTCTTGTGTTCATCGGACACACGAACACGCCGGAGAGCGGAATTCTGCCTACGACTGAGCCGCACGCGTTTGGACCGACCCATAACCCGTGGGACACGTCGCGCAGCACCGGAGGATCGAGCGGCGGCTCTGCCGCGGCGGTTGCGAGTGGCATGGTGCCGATTGGCCACGCCAACGACGGTGGCGGATCGATCCGCATCCCGGCAAGCGAATGCGGCCTAGTTGGTCTGAAGCCCACGCGAGCACGCGTATCAATAGGACCCGAGTTCGGCGATGTGATGAGTGGCCTGGTTTGCGAACTGGCCGTGACGCGAACAGTCCGCGATACGGCGGTTGTGCTGGACGCGGTTGAGGGGCCGATGCCGGGCGACCCGTACGGGGTCGCGCCGCCGCCGCGCCCGTATGCCCGCGAGGTGGGTGCCGACCCAGGACGTCTACGTGTCGGGTTGCTTACCCAGGCA
>DATCCI010000118.1:0-8280 GCA_036511415.1 Acidimicrobiia bacterium | reverse complement strand
CCTCCAGACGCCTATCGCCACCCAGATCTGGTCGTGGTGGAAAGACATGGTGCACAGCGGACTCGCCCTCAACACCGGCGGCGCCGACGGGAACATCGACCACATGCTCGCCGTCGGCACCGGCGACGCCGCGATGACCATGGAGGCGAGCGGCGTGCTGGGCACCGTCAAGAAGGTGCTCGAAGAAGGGCAGTACAAGACCGTGCGCATCGGCACCGCGCCGCTCCCGTCGCTCCACGGCGGTGGCGGGGTCCCGGTCGGGGACGGATCGCTGTGGATCTCGAAGGCATCGTCGCCCGAAAAGCGCGCCGCCGCGTGGCAGTTCATCAAGTACATGGCGGCGCCGGAGCAGCAGGCGTCACTCGCCGTCGCGGGCGGCTTCGCACCGATCCGAACCGACGCGACCGCCGTTCCCGTGCTCGCGCAGAAGTGGGCGGCGGAACCCATCTACCGCGTCAGCTACGACCAGTTGACCACCGGCGCCGAGGATGCGTCGACGGCCGGCTCGCTCATCGGCGACTACCAAGGCGTACGCGACGCCGTCAAGGACGGGATGCTCTCGATGCTGACCGGTGAGCTGTCGCCGACCGGCGCGCTCCAGAAGGCACAACGAGAAGCCGACGCTGCGATCAAGGCGTACAACGACCGCATCGGTGCCGGATGACCTGAGATGAACGACCCGGCCGAGTGGCGGTGCTCCTCGGCGGACTGTTCGACGGGACTTCCGGCCCTGGGCCGTGCGACGGCGCGCATGGAAGATACGGGTGATGGGCGCGAACCCAACGATCACGGAGGTCGGCATGAGTGCTGCATTGCGCACCTCGTCGTTCATGTACAAGGGCAATCGCCTCGTCTACGACGACTACGGCGAAGGTGAGCGGTTGGTCGTCTACCTCCATGGCATGCTGATCGACTCGGAGATCAATCGAGGCATCGCGCGGGCCCTCGCCGCGAGTGGTAATCGGGTGGTGCTGCTCGATCTGCTCGGGCACGGCCGCAGCGACAAGCCCGAGCATGCGTCGGCGTACCGCATCGACACCTACGCCGATCAAGTGTTCGCGCTGCTCGACGAGCTCGGTGTCGACGAAGCGGTCCTGGGCGGCATGTCGCTGGGCGCGAACGTGAGTCTGTTCGCGGCCAGCCGTCAGCCCCGGCGGGTTCGAGGACTGGTACTCGAGATGCCGGTGCTCGATCGAGCCGTGCCGGCGGCTGCGCTGTTGTTCGCGCCACTCCTGCTGCTCGTGCACTACGCCCGCACACCCGTCGGCTGGCTCTCGTCCTTCGTGCGCTCGCTGCCCGCGACACGCTTCGAGCCGATCAACGGTCTTCTTCACGGGGCGGCGCTCCCTCCCGATGTCATGTCGGCGATCCTGCACGGCGTCCTCGTCGGCCCGGTCGCGCCGACCCGAGAGGAGCGGGCGCGTATCGGCGTGCCCACCCTTGTGCTCGCTCACCGCAACGATCTGATCCACCCGTTCGACGATGCCGTCAACCTCGCGGCGCACCTGCCCAACGCCCGGCTCGTGCGTGCCCGTTCTCCTCTCGAGTTGCGCCTGCGACCCGGCCGGCTGACCGACGTGATCGCGTCGTTCGTCAAGGACGTGTGGGCTCGGCCTCGCGTCGATGGGGGCGACCCGTCTCAGAGCTCGCGGGCGAGTTGACGCCGCGCCGGCACGATGAGACACGAGCCGATCGCGATGCAGACGAAACGACGATTCCCGCAGGGATTCGACTGGGGAACGGCCACCGCCGCGCACCAGATCGAAGGCGCGAACGTGAACAACGACTGGTGGGCGTGGGAACACACGCCCGGTTCGCCGTGCGCCGAGTCAAGCGGCGACGCCTGCGACTCGTGGCACCGCTGGCCCGACGACGTCGCAGTGATCGCGAACCTCGGGCTCACCTCCTACCGGTTCTCGATTGAATGGAGCCGCATCGAACCGGCAGAAGGCGAATGGTCGCGAGCCGCGCTCGACCATTATCGACGCATCGGCGAGGCGTTGCTCGAGCGCAAGATCACGCCGGTGGTGACGTTCCACCACTTCACGACGCCGCAGTGGCTGGCCACGCAGGGAGGATGGTTGGAACCGTCGACCGCCAACGCCTTCGCGCGCTTCTGTGATGTGGCGGCTCGCGAACTGGCGCCGGTGCTCGGCCGCGCCTGCACCATCAACGAACCGAACATGGTCGCGTTCATGGGCTATGAGTTCGGAACGTTCCCGCCCGCGCACACCGACGCCGACGAGGCGCGTCGTGCCGACGATGTGTTCGCCCTCGCGCACCGCCGGGCCGTCGACGCGATCAAGCAGCACGTGCCGGACGTACCGGTCGGACTCACGGTCGCGATGATGGACTACCAGCCGGCCGAGGGAGGCGACGCGGCGTGCGCCGCGGCCCGCGCGACTGAGGATCACTACCTCGACGCCGCGGCCGGCGACGACTTCATCGGCATCCAGACGTACTCGCGCCTGCTCATGGGACCGAACGGCTGGCTCGGGCCGCAACCCGGTGTTCCCGTCGTCGAGACGATGTTCTACGAATTCTGGCCTCAAGCGCTCGAAGCGACACTCCGCCGCGCGTGGGAACGCACCAGCGGTAGGTCGCGCCTGTATGTCACCGAGAACGGCTTGGCGACCGACGACGACGCCGACCGCATCCGCTATGTGCAGCGGGCGCTCGAGGGTGTGCTGGGGTGTCTGGACGACGGCATCGACGTCGGCGGTTACACGTACTGGAGCTTGCTCGACAATTTCGAGTGGGCGTTCGGGTACACGCCGCGGTTCGGTCTGATCGAAGTGGACCGAACGACCTTCGACCGGCGTCCGAAGGAGTCCGCGCGCTGGCTGAGTTCGGTTGCAAGGACGAATACACTCGATGTTCAGGGACCGCTAGATCGGTAGCCGGTCCTGCGCAAGGTCAGACGGGTGAGGTCACCGTCGCGCGTATCTCTCGGTGACGCCTCGACCGCCGGAGGGAGACGTAACGGCCTGCGTCATCGGACCATCAACCTGGCGAAATGCGTGCGGCAGCGTCCATCGGGCTGGAAGCCCGAAGTTAGGGGGCCTGGAACCAGCTGGCCAAGGTCCTTCGAGAGCGCGTCCACGCCCGCGTAGTCGTACCGTTCCGAAAGTAACCGCCCGACCGGCACTCCAGTCCCGCATCCAAGCTCCACGATGCGCTCACTGGAGGCACATGATCGATCTTTTTGCGCCTCCTCGCAGCGACTGGCATGCTGAGCGCGGGAGCGAGGGGCGGGAATCGACGCGTTCTGCGCCGGGTTCACCGCGGCGTCTGAAAGCGTTCGCGCCGCGGTCGTGGGACAGCGAGCGTTGCAACAGGAACCATGGCCGCCGCCAGTGACGATCCGCGATCCACACCGGTGAGTGCACACGATGGGATGATGGCTTCTTCGGGCCGATACCAGACTCATGATAAAACTTGGTAGGAATCGTCGTCTCTTCGCGCTGGGTGCTGCCCTGGTTTTCACGGCCGGGACTATTGTTGCGTGCGACTCTCCGACGACACGCTCGACAACAACAACGTTGGGGTCGACAACGACGCGCTCGTCAACGACGACGCTCGGGTCGACGACGACAACTGTTCCACAGCCAGGTAGCTATCGGGATGCCGTCCTGGCCGACGCCCCCGTCGCCTACTGGCGCTTTGCAAATACCAACTCTGAGACCGGAACCCATAATGGCAATCTCCGCGGTAGCCCTGCACCTTTACTCGGCCAGCCGGGACCGTTTGCCGGTAGTCGGTCAATCAGATTTGACGGCGTACTGCGCGACAACACGACCACTGGCGGCTTCCTGGCCAACTCTCTCGCCCGACTCAGTTCCAACACTTGGTCTAACGGATATACCTTGGAGGCTTGGGCTAAGACGACCACGAGCGGCCCAGAACAACACGTTATGACGTGGAGCAATAGCAACGGAGATGCGGGTCCAGGCATCTTGTTTGATGATCCGGACAATGTGTGGAAGTTCCGTGACGGCAACGTGTCGCTTTCGATGAACGGCACGACCACCATCAACGCTTGGCATTACTTGGTCGCTACGGTTGGTACGTTAGGTAATGGCAAGCTCTATGTTGATGGCCAGCAGGTCCAAAGCTGGAACTCTGACGTGAAGCCAGAGGCTTCATCCGATGGCCTGTTCACGGTCGGTGCCGATTACGACGCAGGGACAATCGTCGATACACCATTCAATGGTTGGATCGCCGAGGTGGCGGTTTACAATCGGCCGCTGACTCAGACACGCGTCCAAGCGCACTATGCGGCTCGAGCGCGCTCGCGGTGACCGTTAGTGCGATGACATCGCGAGCGCCGGGTGGACCTGTGCGCGTCGTCCGTACCTGAACTTTCTCGCCCAGTCGGTGCGAACGTCGGGGGTGACGTGAGCGTTCCTTCATTTCGAACGAGCAGGGCGCGGGCGCGACGTGTGGCCGCGCCGTCGACCGCCTGCAGACGACCACGGGTGTTGAGGCGAACGAGTAGGAGATTGCGTCCGGTCGATCACCGGCCCTCGCTCCGGAACCAGTCGGAGGCGAGCGGAGGCTGGTCGCCGCTCGATCGGGATGGAAGCCCGAAGTCGAAGGTTGAAAATCCTGCCCCGCCGCGATCAAACGGCGCCGCGGTTCCACTCGCCATCCGACGCGCGCAATGAAGATGCGGGCGCGAAGCTGTGTGTTACCTCGCTATCCGTTGAGGGACGGACTCGAGCCGAAGAACCCGGCGTCGCCGTAGTTGAAGATGCCGTCGTCGGCGCCGACGAGCCAGTAGCCCCTGCCGCTGGACGTCGCGGCTATTCCCGAGATCGGTCCGTTCAGCCGGATACCGCTCGCGGAACCCTCAAACGGTGCGCCGAACGCGAACACGCCGCCGTCCGAGGCGACGAGCCAGTACCCACCGTGCGCGCCGGCGGCAATCCCGACGACCGGCGCGTTGAGGACGATGCTGCCGAGCGATCCCATGAAGCCTGCGTCGCCGAACGCGAATACCCCGCCGTCGAACGCGTCGAGCCAATACCCGTGACCGTCGGACGTCGCCGCCATCCCGACGATCGGTGCGTTGAGGTGCACGTCGCGCAGGTCGCCGTGGAACTCGGCGCCGCCGAGCACGGTCACGTGACCGGCGGCGTCGGCGATCCACGCACCGTTGCCCGTCGCTGCCGTCTGGATCGCGACGAACGGCGCGTTCACTGCGGCGCCGAACACGAAGGGCGTCGCATCGCCCTTCGCGGTGATATTGCCGACCTGGTCGACCGTTCGGTAGCCGTGATCGTCGAGCGTCGGCGCGATCCCGACCGCGCTCACGACAGGAGGTGTGAACGGGGCGAACGACGAAGGGCTCGGGTTGCCGTCACACGTGCTCGGATCGATCCCGACGGATTCAGCCTGGTTCCCGACGAGGAAGCGAAGCGTTCCGGGGAGCGCGGGATCGGCACAATGGAAGCTGCTCCACGCGAGTCCGAGCTCGGGCGGAATCCGGCCCGGCGTGAACCCGACGACCTCGGTCGCGGTCAGGGGATTGTGCGCGATGTTGCGGTACGGACCTTGCGACGTGAACTGCGGCGCGATCGTGGCGATCGCGGTGAAGGTGACGACGGCGATGCAATGCTGCGCCGGGCTGTTCGGCTGGAGGACCACCGAATAGAACACCGTCCCGGCTGCACCCTGGTTCGCGATCGCTCCGAGACGGAAACCGCAGCCCGAGACCGGCGGGAGCGCGGCACTTGCGCTCGGCGCATCGGCCACCACAGCTGGCGCCGACATTGCAGTCACGACGCAGAGCACGACGACCAAAGCGCGAACCCACGACTGCAAGACGCGCATACAACCACTCCTCGGTCCGACGCGCCGCGCGCGTCAGCATCGCTCGCCTCGGACGGTACACCTCGTCGGCCCGCGACTGAACGATCGTGCGGCTCAACCGAACTTGCAGGACATCGTCGTCTTGCGTTCTGCGCGACCGACCGTCCCTCGATACGCGATCAGGTCGCTTTCGCGGCGAACGCGGACCACTTCAACGAGAGAAGTACCTACACACGCGTTTGGGGACACGCGATGCCCGCAGGCGCAGAACTCGGCATCGGCAACTTCCCGAACCACGACGCGATCACGATGGTGACCATCGGTGCCACGTTGACTTGCAACAACACCGACGCGCCGGGCCCTCCACTCCCGCCCGGAACTCACCTCAGGCAACCGCCTCCCCAGCCAACCGACGGTTGACGGGGCGCTTTCCGTGGTCCGAGAGACTGCCATTCCTCTGACGCTTGCAGCGCACAGAACTGCCTGATGGGCGCTCGGATCAGCGCCGTTAAGGTGTTCAGCAGGCTGCAACCAAAGACCGATAGCGGAGACGTGACCGCGAGCTCTCTCGGTTTTGCCGTCAACGCCTGCGCGCTGATTCTCGGCGGCTTTCTCGTCTTCCGCTTCCCGCACGCCTTCTACAAGCGGTACGGCTCGAATCTGCATAAGCCGGTACCGGAGTGGGTGCCGACGTACAACCGAGCCTTCGGGTCGGCATTCATATTGGCCGGATTCGCGCTCGTCTTGGCGGCGGTCTTCGTAATTCGGTAGCCGCGCAGAATCGCCGATCGGCGTCGGCTCTCGATTCGCCAAGGTCGGCGAGGTGTTCCCTGCCCTCCTCGGCGAGGTGCTCCCCTCCGACGACGCGTGACGTCGGACGCAAACCGAGTTCTATGGCAGAAGGTTCCGGCGGAAGAAGTCGATGATCACCTCGGCCCGTTGGACGCGATGTCGCGGAGCCCCCGATCGCGACAGCTCGTGACTCTCGCCCGGGAACCGGACGAACTCGGGGGTGCGGCCGAGGAGCCGCAACGCGACGAACAGCTCTTCGGCCTGGTTCACCGGGCACCGCAGATCGTTCTCGGAGTGCAGGATGAGGAGCGGCGTCGTCATCTCGTGCACGTACGAGATCGGTGATTGGCGCAACCAGGGCTCCGGATCGTCGATGTGCCGTACGCCGACGTAGCTCACGAACTCGCCTGCGATGTCGGAACCGTGCTCGAGCGTGATGAGGTTGTTGGCCGCGCGCTCCGAGACCGCCGCCGCGAAACGATCGGTATGACCGATCATCCACGACGACATGTACCCGCCGTAGCTCCCTCCGATCACACCGATGCGGTCAGCATCGATCCAGTCGTATCGCCGTACGGCCTCGTCGACGCAGCTCATCAGATCGTCGTAGTCCACACCGCCCCACGCCGACCCGGGGTCGACCTTGCACTCGGGCCACCGGATCGCGCGTCCCCACGACTCGCTGTACCCGGATGAACCACGCGGGTTGCAGAACAGCACGCCGAAGCCGGCGGCTACCTCGAGCTGGAACTCGTCGAAGAACTTGCTCCCGTACTGAGTGAACGGACCGCCGTGGATGTTCAACAGCAGCGGCACGCGGGCATCGGGTGCGTGCTCGGGCTCGATGATCCAACAGTCGACCTCGACACCGTCGGCCGGCGAGGCACTGAAGGGCTGCGCGACCGCAGGTTGGCGCCCTGCAGCCGTCAACTCCGACGTGAAGTCGGTGAGCTGCCGCTCCCGGCCACGGGCAACCACGAACAGCTCGGACAACGACGTCGACGAAGTCGCGACGAACGCGAGGGTGCCCTGGACCGAGTCGAACCCGGTGATCAGACGGTCGCCGGCGACGACGGGCTCGCAATCGCCGGGACGGTTGGTGTCGGCCCGCCACACGTGCGCGCAGCCGCGATCTTCGACGAGGAACTCGAGCGCGTCGCCGCGCCACAGCGGCGCTCGGGGTGTCGGGTACGGGGCGCAGTTGCGGTCCAACGCCGCCGTGAGCACCGACTCTGCACCTCCCGCGCATTCCACGACCGCGACCTGCCCGTGCCACGGTCCCTCGAGCGCGGTGGGCGTACGGAGGCAGGCGAGGCGGCTGCCGTCGGGCGCCCATGACGGACTCGAATACACCGGCCCCGTCGTGGTGACGCGTTGCAACGATCCCTCGTCGCTGGTTGCGTCCGCGACGAAGAGGTCGACCGCCCAGTCGAGGTCCCACGTGTCGTGACGACCCGACGCGAACGCGACGCGTCGACTATCGGGTGACCACGCGACCTCGCTCGCCTCGTACGTCCCGGTCGTGAGCGGCCGCGGCGACTCCGACCCGTCGACGGGCACGACGAACACGCGCGACGGTCGGTCAGAGATCCAGCCCGCGGTGTCGAGCCGCGTGAAGAGCCGCTCGATGCGGCGCGGCCCCATGTCCTTCTCCTTACGGGTCGTGCCGGGCTC